>JBEGMT010000082.1:0-5262 GCA_041182925.1 Pseudomonadota bacterium
TGGCTATATTGGTCGATAACTGGTGTACTGATACTCACGATTTATTAGCGATAAATCAATGCGATTTGCTATTGGCTTTTTTGCTAACAGCTTGCTTAATAGGCTCGAAACGCTAGGAGCGCTGTAAAGCCTTCACTGGCTTAACGTATAATGCTGGGTTATTTTTCTAATCGCGATTAATCATGCAGACGCAGCGTCTTGCTTGGGCTATTTCCGGCTCTGGCCACTATATTGAAGAATGTGTCGAGTTTATGCTGACACTTGATCATGTCGATCTTTACCTAAGCCAAGCTGGCGAAGAAGTGTTGAAGATGTACGGCATTTCGCTGGCCAGTCTGAAAGACAAAATGCCGGTTTACCGCGACAAAGCCGCTTCTGCACCGCCCGTTGGCCTGTTTTATAAAGGCTATTACCACACCTTGGTGATGGCCCCGACTACCTCGAACACTATCGCCAAATGCAGTCTGGGTATTGCTGATTCACTGGTCACTAATCTCTATGCTCAAGCAGGCAAGTGCCGAGTTGAAAGCATTGTCTACCCTTGCGACACCGCGCCGGAATTAGAAACCACCGCACCCGGCAATAAAAAATTCATGGTCTACCCAAGACCGATTGAATTAGAAGCCACCGATAAACTCCGCGATTTTCCTTTCACGCAAGTGGTTGATGATGTCGATCAACTCATCGTCAGTGTCCGCCAAAGGTTGGCTAATTTATGAGCGAACGGATTTTATTTATCACTGGCCGTCTCGCCGAAAAACAAGTGCGGCAAGTGTTGGAAAAAATGCAGCCGGATTTTTTGTATCAAGTGCATGTGATGGGCGTGACCGTGGCGGCTTTAATCACTGCCGATATGATTGCCCGACGTTTAACCGATACCGCCGGAGCCGATAGAATCATCGTGCCGGGTCGCTGCCGAGGTGATTTAGAGGCTTTATCACAACATTTCGGGATTCCGGTCGAGCGCGGCCCAGAAGAAATTAAAGACTTACCGCAATACTTCGGCCAAGCCGCCCATCATTACGATTTAAGCCAATATCAAACCAAGATTTTTGCCGAAATTGTCGATGCGCCGAATATCAGCGTCGAAGCGATTGTTGAACGCGCCTATTACTACAAAGCCAACGGCGCCGACGTGATTGATATTGGCTGCTTGCCTGACACGCCGTTCACCCATTTAGCGGAAACCATTCGCACGTTAAAACAGGAAGGTTTTCTGGTCAGTATCGATTCTTTGCAAGATGCCGATTTACTGGCGGGTGGCAAAGCCGGTGCCGATTACATGCTGAGTTTGACCAAATCCAGTTTGTGGATTGCTGATGAAGTGGCCACCACGCCAATTTTGATTCCCGAAACTCACGGTGATTTAGACTCGCTGGATGAGCCAATTCGGATTCTGCAAGCCAAAAACCGCGCTTTTATCGTCGATCCGATTTTGGACCCGATCCATTTTGGCTTTACCGATTCCATCGTTCGTAATCATCAATTCCGCCAACGCTATCCTGAGGTCGAAATGATGTTCGGGGTTGGCAATATCACCGAATTAACTCACGCCGACACCAGCGGCATGAATGCTTTATTGTTGGGGATTTGTTCGGAGCTAAATATCAACCATATTCTCGCCACCCAAGTTAGTAAACACGCTTGCCGAGCGATTAAAGAAGCCGACCGCGCTCGCCGGATTATGTTTGCTGCCAAGCAAAACAACAGCCTGCCGAAACATATCAATAGCGATTTGCTGACGATTCATGACACCGCGCCTTTTCCTAACAGCTTGGAAGAAATCCAAAACCTCGCCAGCCAAATTAAAGACCCCAGCTACCGGATTCAAACCAGCAGCGAAGGTTTGCATGTGTTTAATCGTGATGGTTTACACAGCGCCCAAGACCCATTTGAGCTGTATCCGAAATTAAAAGTCGAAACCGATGGCGGTCATGCGTTTTATCTGGGGGTTGAATTGGCAAGGGCAGAAATTGCTTGGCAACTGGGCAAGCGTTTTACCCAAGACCAAGCGTTAACCTGGGGTTGCGCCAGCCAGATTGAAGAATCGACGGTAGATTTACATACCTTTAAACCGGCGGGGAGTACTTTGAAAAAACATGAGTAAATTGATTGAAACTAACCTAGTACAATTCGGGTTAGTAAAGCCAGCTGCTTCTAATTTTCTAGTCACTTTAACGTATCAAAAGTAATTGTTGTCATAATCAAAACGCCTATATTTCTTTATATTTTAGACTACATTACCAGACGGGTTTTGTAACCACGACAGTGCTGTTTATTGCTCCCTTCAACTAATTTGAAAGGTAAAGGTCGGGGCTATAAACCCCGCCCTGCTTACGATTTCAGAACATACCGCTGGAAAAATCGACAACCTTTTGAAAATCTGCTTCAACAACACTAAACATCTTGCTCAGAACTGACTAACGCTCTACTTTCGGGGGGGGGCTAGCGGCCCAAGTCTGACAAGGCTTCCAAGAGCGTCTCCATGGCTGTATGTCACTGGCCGCCATCGGCTTAGCAATCGCAAACCCCTGTCCTAATTCACAACCCATTTTCAACAGCATTTCACCTTGCTGTTCTGTTTCAACACCTTCAGCAATGACCTTACGCCCTAAGGTCGAAACCAAACTAATCACGCTTTCAACAATCGCCAAATCTTCGTGGTTTTTATCCATATCGTTGACAAAACTGCGATCGATTTTGATGGTCTTAACCGATAGCTGTCTCAGATAAGTCAAAGACGAATAGCCAGTACCAAAGTCATCTAAAGCAAATTCAACACCCAGCTTTTCGCAATCGGCAATAATTTGATTGGCATGTTGCCTATCGTAAATCACGGTGGTTTCTAAAATCTCCAACTCTAAACTACCAACCTGAAAATCAGGATACCTCGCTAAAATCGCTTTTAAATTGCCTAAGAAATCATGCTGATTCAACTGTCGGGCGTCGACATTAATACTGACTGGAATATTGGTTCCTATTGTTTGCCATTGGTGTAATTGCTCCAAAGCCGAATTTAACACCCACTGCCCTATTTCAATGCTAACAGGATGATTTTCAATAACCGGTAAAAACTCATCGGGTGTTAACAATCCTCGCTCGGGATGCTGCCAACGCAACAATGCTTCAAGCCCCACTAATTCACCGGTTCGCATATTAACCTTGGGTTGGTAATACAACACAAACTCACCATTACCAAGACCTTTGTGTATTCTTTCCATCGTCTCATAGCGAGTACTGATAAGCGCATCAGTCATAGTATCAAAACAATGAAAACGATTTTTACCGGCTTTTTTTGCCACATACATTGCTTGGTCGGCTCGACGAATTAAAGTATCCGCGCTCAATCTCTGACTTTGGGCATCATCAGCATAGAAACTAATTCCGATACTAGCGGAAATTTTTAACACCAAACCTTTTAAAGTAATTGGCGTAGTACAGGCTTTTAGTAAATTAACGATAGGCGTTTCGACAAACTCTGTATTGTGATTTTCCGGCAATAGAACAATAAACTCGTCACCACCCAATCGGGCCAAGGTGTCGGTTTCACGCAATCCTTGTTTCATTTGCTGGCTAATTGCCATCAAAAACTCATCGCCAACTTCATGACCATAACTGTCATTGATATTTTTAAAGCCATCAAAGTCGATAAACGCTACCGAAACATTACCACCATGCCGCTTCACACGCGAGATGGCCTGTTCCAATCGATCCATCAGCAATAAACGATTTGGTAAACCCGTCAAGCTATCGTAATAAACCATATGCTCAAGTTGTTGGCGTCTTTCAACCGTATCACTAATATCACTTGCTACCACCAAATAACGTAATGGCAAACCATTGTCATCCCTGATCGTCATAAATGTGGTTAAGGTTGAATAGAGTTCACCGGATTTTTTGCGACTAGTGAGTTCACCAGTCCAATAATCATTGTCAGCCAAAGCCTCCCAGACATTGGTGTAATAATCCTGACTATGTAGTCCAGACTTTAGAATTTGCGAATGATGACCAATTAATTCCTGACGTGAATAACCGCTAATTTCGAGCAAGCGTTGGTTAACATCCAAAATAAACCCATTTAAATCGACAGTAAAAATCAATTCATGGGAAACATTAAAAAAGTCATTAGCCGCTTTTGAGTTCCTTACTTCGGTAACATCCATGCAGGAACCAATATAGCCCTCAAACTCGCCATCCGCATTGAATCTGGGCACTCCGGTATCATCCATCCAACGATACTGACCATCTCTACGCCGTAAGCGATATTCCATCCGAAATGGCAAGCGCTGATCGAAATGACTATTGTAAATCTCTAAACAATAACCAATATCCTCGGGATGAACATTGTCTGCCCAGCCTGAGTTAATTTCTTGCTCCATCCTGCGACCAGTAAAGTCTAACCAGGTTTGGTTTACCCAAAAACAACGCTTATCCAATCCCGACAACCAAATCAACACAGGTGCGGTATCCGCCAAATCTCGGAAACGTCGTTCTGAACTAACCAATTGAATTTCTAGGTTTTTATGCTCGGTGATATCTTTTAACACCCCCACAAATTGCACTAACCTGTTTTGGGCATCGAAGATAGGACTAATGGTTAACTGATTCCAAAACAATGACCCATCTTTACGGTAATTAACCAGCTCACCTTGAAAGATTTGTTGATTTGCCAAAGCATCACGGATACGTTGCACTTGAACTTGGTCCGTTTTTTCGCCCTGTAAAAACTGACAAAAGCTACCAATCACTTCTTGCTTACTATAACCAGTCATTTGCTCAAAAGCCTTATTCACAAAGCGCACCCGACGATCTTTACCGGCTAACACCACACCATTAGCCATACTTTCCAGAGTTCGATTATGTTGATGCAGAGTCGTTTTTAATCGATTGGTATAAGACAAAGCATCCGGCATGATATTCCAGATCATCACGGCAGTAATCAATGAAAAGATTGCCGTAATGGCTTTAAATAGACCTTCCAGCCAATAAGCTGGCCACCAAATCATCAGCACCCCTACTAAATGTGTAAGGCCACAAGCGATGATGAAACTCGAAAACAGATAAGCCAACTTTCGATAGGAAAAATTCCGTTGTTGACGGACAAAATAAATCAGCATTAACGGAATTGAAAAATAAGACAACGCAATCAATGCATCAGAAAAAACGTGCAGTCGCAATAACAACGGACTCCAAGACAAACAATAACCATGAGGTATGAAATGTTGAAGTGCCAAAAGATTATTTAGTAGTTCCATAAAAATA
>JBEGMT010000083.1:0-3709 GCA_041182925.1 Pseudomonadota bacterium
ATCGTCTCCCGCTCTTCGGGTTTGCTTTCCGCAATCAGCAAGGTAAACGCCACCAGCGCATTATCAGCAATGCGTTTTTCACCGTCCGCATTGTACAAATACTGATGCCGCTCCAAAAACCAAACAAAAATCGCAGCAGCGATGCGTTTGTTGCCATCGGAAAACGAATGATTTTTAACGATGAAATACAACAAATTAGCGGCTTTTTCTTCGATACTGGGATAAAGCTCTTCGCCGGCAAACGTTTGATAAATCGTAGCCAGCGAACCTTTAAACGAATCGTCTTTTTCATTGCCAAACAATTCAGTTAAACGCTCTTGTTTCCGCCATAAGTGGATTTGCGCTATCGCTTCGTCATAGCCGATTTTGGCTTGCTCGACACTGCGTAAACCGGCGACCTGTAAGCGTTGATGGTCATAATCATCCAGCACCGCTAAGGCATGACTGTATTTTTCCAAGATCGCCAAAATGCCTTGCGATTCACTGACTGATAAATCCTTGTTGTGAACCAAGCGCGAAGACAACGCTATCGCCTGCTTTAAATCTGCCAGTTTTTCTTGTTGCGCTTGCAGTTTTTGCTGATTCAGTGCGTAGCCTTGGATCAGGTATTGTTTGAGGATATGGCTGGCCCAAATGCGGAATTGGGTGCCTTTTTTGGAATTGACGCGATAACCAACGGAAATAATGGCATCGAGGTTGTAATGTTTTAAGTTACGGCTAACCCGTCTGTTACCTTCGGCACGAACTACTAAGAAATCCTTAGCAGTTGCTTCTTCTACTAACTCATTGTCCCGAAAAATATTTTTTAAGTGCATCAAGATATTTTCCGGTGTGGTATCAAACACCTCGCTCATTTGCCGCTGCGTCAGCCAAACACTGTCGCGTTCAAGACGCACATCAAGATGGGTTTTTCCGTCTGCGGTTTGGTAGATAGCAATTTGGCTGTTTTCGGGGGTCACAAGGGTTTCCTTATTCGATTTTCAGTTTCATCAACGCCCGAGTATTGCACGGCAGTTGAGTTGCTGGCTGTTTTGCTATAGATCAATGGGCGGTTTTAACTCTAACTTCACCGCTCATTAGCTTGGGTAATAGTGTGTCGCGTAGTTTTTCTAAAACAATAAGCTGTTTTTTATTGGTCTTTATTTTTGAAAACAATGAACCTACTTTTTCATCAAAATCATCTAATATTGAACGATGGGGAACAGAAACTATCAGCTCTCTAAAACTAGATTTTGAAACCTCTTCAAAAGTCGCACCATTTCCAACACTTTTTATATAATCCATATTGGTTTTACACCAAAGATACATAAAATATTGTGAAACAAAACCATCACAAATTATTGCAATATACCCCTGATTTATAGCAACAGGAATATCAGTTATAGCTAAATATCCTATTGGTGCTCTCGATGACAATAAAACTGTGCCTGTAGGTAATAACCCAGAACTAATCTGCGAAAGACCTTCCGTGGTAATCTTCCTTTCGGTATCAAATAAAAAAACTGATGAATGATTAGATAAGTCTCTAGGTGATGCCCAGCTTATTTGACCATCCCAATAAGAACTTTGTTTAGTGCTAGGGGTTCCGCCACCTTTTAACGAAACAATGACATCTATTGGAAGATTTTCCCAATCATCCTGCGCCTCTTCAATGAACCACTGTCTGAATAAAGTCTCAGCCATTGCTTCTAGGGTTTTGTTTTGACGGTGAAGTAGGTCGATTTTGTCGTCTAAGCTGCTTAGAACATTGGCGATGGCTTTTTGTTCAGATATTTCAGGTAAATAGAATTCTTGGTTGTAGGCTGTTTCTCTATTTAAACCGGGTACTGCGCTATCTTCATTAAGCTCTTGCAAACCCAATGTTTGCAATAAATAATAAAAATAATCTAAATTATAATTATCTTCATCTGGAAGAATGTAATAGGCAGTATCAATACAAAAAAATGGTACTCTCGAATAATAGACCTTACCAACCGTGCCTTTCCTACCAACGATTAATCCCTTTGAATTAACCAAAGGCATATCGTGATAACCAGTTAATCCAGCCGAACTATAAACAGGAATATCACCATCAACTCTATTCTCAGTCTTTAAAGCCTTACCATAATTTAACTTAACTACATGACCAAGCTTAACTAACTGCCAATTACTCATATATTAACCACCAGTGATACAGATAACGCTCCTACTTTAAACTGATAACTAATCATCCCTATGCTCTCTTATCAAAACAACCGCCTGAAAGCTATTCACTGACTCAGCCTCAGTCATTTGAAACGCACCTTCATAATAAGGATTTTCTGGCTCATGTTGGAGCGTGACGATTTCAGGTTGATAGCAGTTTTCAAAACCACTTTCATAACCGCTGGTCAAAATCGGCAAATCAGCTGGCAAGCGTTGAAGTGCTTCAATCAATTGTGCAACGGTAAAGTGAAAAATTGTGTTGTCGGAGTTCATAAGCCTGTGTCCATCTTAATTGTGTCAACAGCCTCGTCACTATTAATCATACGTTTACCTTGGCTAAGTTCTCGGCAATCAATCGGTTCAATTCAGCTTCTTCAACCAGCTGCGCTTCAAACTCGGCTTTTAAGGCATTAAAGCGTTCAGCAAAGTTAAAATCATCTTCTTCATCCGGCAAGCCAACATAACGCCCTGGGGTTAACACATAATCCAGTTCTGCTACCCGCTCTAAACTCGCCGATGCACAAAAGCCTTTCACATCTTGATAATGACCTTCACCGGTGCGCCAAGCGTGGTAGGTATCGGCAATCTGTTTAATGTCGTCAGCCGATAGCTCACGACTTCTGCGATTGATTAAATGCCCCAGATTTCGGGCATCGATGAACAGGATTTCATTTTTACGCTGGCTATTATTGCGGCCTCGGTTCATAAACCAAAGGGAAGCCGGGATTTGGGTGTTTAAGAATAACTTGGCTGGCAAATTGACAATACAATCAATCAGATTGCCGTCAGCAATCAGACTTTTACGAATCTCACCTTCACCACTGCTTTTACTGGTTAAAGCACCTTTAGCCAATACCACACCGGCTTTACCGGTAGGCGCTAGGTGATAGATGAAATGCTGCAACCAAGCAAAGTTGGCATTACCCACCGGTGGTGCGCCATATTGCCAGCGGCCATCACTGCGTAATAAATCACCACTCCAATCACTAACGTTAAACGGCGGATTGGCAATGATGTAATCGGCTTTAACATCTTGATGGGCATCATTCAGGAATGAACCTTCGTTATTCCATTTGACTTGGGAACTATCAATACCGCGAATGGCTAAGTTCATCTTGGCTAGTCGCCAAGTGGTTTGATTGCTTTCTTGACCATAGATGGAAATGTCATTGATACGGTCTTGATGCTGTTCCACAAACTTTTCAGATTGCACAAACATACCGCCCGAACCACAACAGGGGTCAAATACCCGACCTTTATAGGGTTCTAGCATTGCGACTAATAGTTCAACATACTGCGAGGGGTATAGAACTGGCCGCCTTGTTTACCTTCGGCTAATGCGAACTCGCCTAAGAAATATTCAAAGACGTGGCCTAAGACATCGGCACTGCGGGCTTTGGCATCACCCAGGGCAATATTACCGACTAAATCAATCAAACCACCCAAGCTGGTAGGATCGAGATTTTGACGGGCAAATACCTTGGGCAATACACCTTTTAGGGATGGGTTTTCTTTTTCAATGGCA
>JBEGMT010000084.1:0-4970 GCA_041182925.1 Pseudomonadota bacterium
ATAGTGGCTTGGACTATAATCTTGAAATCGTCACATTTTACACAACAAGCCATGTCTGATTTAGCTAAGCCGCTGTATCGCGTCGCACAAATACGCCAAGCCGAACAAATCGCGATTCAAAACCTGCAAATTCCCAGTTTGCAATTGATGCAAAGTGCCGGTTTGGCGGCGTTTAAAGTTTTGCAGCAACGTTGGCCGCAGCAAAAACAGATGAGTGTGTTTTGTGGTGCGGGTAATAATGCGGGGGATGGTTATGTTTTAGCGTTACTCGCTATCAAAGCGGCGTATTGGGTTGAGGTGTTTGCGATCGGCGCCATAGCTGAGTTAAAAGGTGACGCTTTGCGTTGTGCGGAAGCCTTTGTGGAAAATGGTGGCGTGGTTAAAGCCTGGACTAAGGATAGTTTAATCAGTGGCAATCTATTGATTGATGCCTTGCTGGGAACCGGGCTTAATCGTTGTGTTGATGAAGATTATGCGGCGGTGATTAATGCGATTAATAGCGCTGAATTGCCGGTGTTGGCGATTGATGTGCCGTCTGGTTTACAAGCCGATACCGGTTGTGTGTTGGGCGTGGCGATTAAAGCAACGGTTACCGTGACTTTTGTCGGATTAAAAAGTGGTTTATTTACCGGACAGGCGGCGGATTATTGCGGTGAGATTGTTGACGCTGATTTGGATTTGCCAACCAGCGTTTTTGAGTCATTACCGGTTGCGGCTCAGTTATTAGCCAAACCCAAATTGGTGAAGCGGCAGCGTTGTGCTCACAAGGGCCATTTTGGGCATCTGTTATTGATTGGTGGTAATCACGGTTATAGCGGTGCGATTCGTTTGGCAGGTGAGGCGGCGTTGCGCAGTGGAGCAGGATTAGTCACGATTGCCACTCGTGAGTCGCACAGTGGTATTTTGAATATGGGGCGGCCTGAATTAATGTGTCACGGCGTTGAAGCTTTAGCCCAGCTTCAACCATTATTAGAAAAAGCCAGTGTGATTGTGATTGGTCCTGGGTTAGGTCAAGACCCGTGGGCGAGGATAATGTTTGAAGCCGTGTTGAGTACTGATCAACCCTGTGTGGTCGATGCCGATGCTTTAAATTTATTAGCCCAACAAGCTTGCCGAAGAGATAACTGGATTTTAACCCCGCATCCGGGCGAGGCAGGGCGCTTGTTGGGGTGTGCCAATAGCACGATTGCCAGTGACCGTTTTGCGGCGGTGAGTGAGTTGCAACATCGGTTTGGTGGGGTTGGTGTTTTAAAAGGCGCGGGGAGTTTAATCAGTAATGGACAGCAGGTTTTTGTGTCAACCACTGGCAATCCCGGTATGGCGAGCGGTGGCATGGGCGATGTGTTGGCGGGTATTGCCGGTGCTTTATTGGGGCAAGGTTGGTCTTTGCTAGAAGCCGCTAAACTGGCGGTTTATATTCATGGTGAAGCGGCAGATAGGGCGGCAATCGAGGCGGGCGAAACAGGTTTGTTAGCCAGTGATTTATTGCCTTATGTGCGTGCCTGTTTGAATTAATTTTTTTGTAAAAGCTTAGATAAGGGAAGCGTTATGCATCAGCATCAATTAGAAAATTGGCAACATTCACATGAGTTTGCGCGGATTAATCGTCGCGGTGAAACTCGGACTAAATGGGTGTTGTTGTTAACTTTAACCACGATGTTGGTGGAAATTGCCGCGGGGATGCAGTTCCATTCGATGGCTTTATTAGCCGATGGTTGGCACATGGCTACTCATGTGATGGCGTTTATGATTGCGATTTTTGCTTATCGTTACACCCGTATTCATGAGCAAGATCAAACTTTCGCTTTTAGTCCGGCCAAAGTAGGGATATTAGGCGGTTTTGCCAGTTCGATTGCCTTGGCGATGGTGGCGTTGATGATGGTGGCGCAAGCGGCTGAGCGATTGCTGTTTCCGCAAACCATTAGCTTTGATGAAGCGACTATCGTCGCGGTAGCAGGGTTGGTGATTAATTTGTTGAGTGCTTTATTGCTGCGCGATCACCCTGATCACGGCCATCACCAGCACCATCATAGTCATGAACACCACCATCATCATGATGAACACGAACATCATCACCATCACGACCATAATTTACGCGCTGCTTATTTACATGTGATGGCGGATGCTTTGACTTCGGTGTTGGCGATTGTGGCGTTGTTAGCCGGTAAATATTATGGATGGGATTGGCTTGATACTGTAATGGGCTTTGTGGGTGCAGTGGTGATTTTGATTTGGGCTTGGGGCTTGATTAAAGAGACTAGTCCGATTTTGTTAGATCAAAGCGTTAGTGATGATTTTCAACGCACCATTCGGGAGGTGATTGAGGATGATGGTGAAGCTAAAGTCGTTGATTTGCATGTTTGGCGATTAACCGCCAGTCATTGTGCGGCGATAGTTAGCCTAGTTAGTCAAACCCCAAAATCGCCAAGTTATTACAAAGGTTTACTGGCCAATTTGGTCGATATTGATCATATCACTATCGAGATTAACCCTTGTGTGGGGGATGATTGTCGAGTTAAGGATTAAAAAAATAAAGCTTCAAATTATTAAATTTCAGGAGGTTCGGACTAAAAAATCTTGACAGTCAAATAAGAATCATTATCATTTGTAAGAGGCAAGCGTTCTCTCGTGCCGTTTAGGTGGGCTTTAAACGCAAGCAATTGTATTTTTGTAAATGAGGTGATTTATGTCAGATGAATTAAGTCAAGCACACGCTAAAACCTGTGCTTTATTAACTTTAGCCGCTTTATTGCCTTTAAGCGCCGCTGTTTATTCCGCCGAGTCTGTTAACTCTCAAACCACAGAAGACTTGTTGTTGGATGAAGTCAGTGTCACTGCTACGAGAGACAAACAACCCAATTTAACCATCGGTTATCAGGCAAAAACCAATACCACTGCTGTCAAAACTGATACCGCTTTGATTGACCTGCCGCAATCGCTGACTGTGATTACCCCAGAATTAATCAAAGATCAGAATATGCAAAGCATTGCCGATACCATTCGTTATGTGCCGGGGGTAGGGATTTCTCAAGGTGAAGGTAATCGCGATACACCGATTTTTCGCGGTAATAGTTCAACCTCAGATATGTATGTCGATGGGGTTCGCGATGACGTGCAATATTACCGAGATCTCTACAACGTCGAGCGGGTTGATGTATTAAAAGGGCCGAATGCGATGGTGTTTGGGCGTGGTGGCTCGGGTGGCTTGATTAATCGCGCCACCAAAGTTGCTGATTGGAGCAATACTCACGAGATGAATGTGCAGTTTGGCTCGTTTGATAAATACCGATTAACCGGCGACTTTGATCACGCTATCAATCAAGATGTTGCTGTGCGTTTAACCAGTATGTGGGAAAGTTCTCGCAGCTATCGCGAAGGCTTTGAAGCTGGCCGTTGGGGTATCAATCCGACCGTGTCATGGCGACCCAGCGATCAAACCAAAGTCACCTTGGGGTATGAACGTTATGAAGATAATCGAGTTGCTGATCGAGGGATTACTTCCTATATGGGCCGGCCGGTTAAAACTTCACCTGCGACTTTTTTTGGTGATCCTGATCGCAGCCCGACGGGTGCGACTGTTGATTCTTTTAATGCGGTTGTCGATCATGATTTTGGCGGAGGGGTTACGATTCGCAACCGAACCCGTTATGCGATTTATGACAAGTTTTATCAGAATATTTACCCTGGCGCATTTGACCCCGCTGACGGTAAAGTGGCAATCTCTGCCTACAACGATGCTACTCAGCGTGAAAATTTCTTTAACCAAACCGATTTGAATTTTTCTTTAGATACTGGGCCGTTTAAGCATAAATTCCTGACTGGTATGGAGTTTGGGCGTCAGGAAACTGATAATTTTCGTAATACGGGGTATTTCACAGATATTGACGCAACTTCCGATAAGGTTGCATTATCGAATCCCATTTATAAAGGTAATGTTGTCTTTAAGGAAAGTACTAATAATCACGGGGTAGCAACCATTGCCGCAGGCTATGTACAAGATCAAATTGAGCTAAGCAAACATTGGCAAGCGATTTTAGGTTTGCGTTATGACCGTTTTGAAGTCGATTTTAAGAATAATCGCAACGGTCAAATGTTTGCGACTGCAGATGATTTGGTTTCACCACGCGGTGGCTTGATCTTCAAACCGTTTGGCGATAATTTCTCGCTTTATACTAATTACAGTATTGCTTATGTGCCAAGAGCCGGTGACCAGTTGGCTTCACTTTCGTTATCAACTCAAGCCTTAAAGCCTGAAGAATTCAGAAACTATGAAATTGGTGCGAAATGGGATATTACTCCTGAGATGTCGACCACGTTGGCTTTTTTCCAGTTGGATAGGTTGAATGCTTTAGCCACCGACCCAAATAATCCAGCGGTGTCTTTTTTGGTTGATGGTCAACGTACTCGCGGTATTGAGTTGGGTTTTAGCGGTAATTTCACGGATGATTGGAAAGTAATTGGGGGTTATGCTTATCAAAATGCTGAAATTACCAAAAATATTGTTAGCGGTAGTTCGACAGCTTATGCCGGAGCTACTTTGGCGCAAGTGCCTGAGCATACGTTTTCATTGTGGAATCGTTATGACATCACGCCAAAATGGGGCGTTGGTTTAGGGTCTGTCTACCGTAGCAAAATGTATGCGGCAGTTGATAATACCGTGACTTTGCCGGGGTTTTTAAGATTTGATGCAGCGGTTTATTACAAAATCGATAAAAACATTCAATTACAAGTCAATATCGAAAATTTGTTAGACAAACAATATTACGCATCGGCTCATAATAATAACAATATCACCCCTGGCTCGCCGATTGCTGCCAATGCAGGTATCACCATGAAGTTTTAACTGCTGAATGAATTAAGCCATGAACACTACTGTTTCTAAACCAACCAAAACCAATAGCGGTTATTTATTTTTGCCCAAACAGCTTTCACGCGGTGGGTTCTTAAAATGGCTACGCCGCACCCATGCT
>JBEGMT010000085.1:0-16761 GCA_041182925.1 Pseudomonadota bacterium
TTCAAAAGGAATTATTGCTAAGTGCTACGGTAGTTCTTTTAGCAACTGGTTTATTGTATTGGTTGGAAAATATTTTTGTGCCAAATCAGCGAAAACAATTTCCTTTGGGTGCCAAACTACATTTGACAGTTTTATTAGGGTTTGTTGCTTTATTTGTTATTTGGGGATTCTTGCTGGAACGGTTTGGATTGTTATATTCAAACAATAATGAACCTGTGTTTTTTGGGCCTGGATTTGTTGAGTTGCGTTATCAATTGCCATTAATTTGGTTGCTTGTTATTGCAACGCTTGTGATTACTGGTTTGATTATTTTTAATATTTTTGCTAATAAGCATCGGCATAAAACACCATTAATTTTGGCAATGGTGAGTTTTTTTGTCATTATAGGTTTAAAGAATACTCAGCTTATTCCAGATTTAATTGAGCAATTTATTGTTAAACCGAATTTTAGTCGAGCTGAAGCAGATAATATTCTAGATAATATTAATTCAACTTTAGCTGCTTATGATCTGAACCAGATCGAAACCGTAGATTTTAAAGTTAGCCTGGATCCAACTAAAGACATTGAAGAATGGTCAACCACTAAACATTTTGAGAATATTCCGGTCTGGGATAGAGAATTATTGATTGACAGCTACAGTCAATTACAAGGGATAAGACCTTATTATGGATTTCCTAGTATTGATGAAGATCGCTATTTTATAAATGGACATCATCAACAAGTTAATCTAGCTGCTCGCGAAGTTAATCTTCAAAAACTACCAAAAGAAGCTCAAAATTGGGAAAACACTCATCTGCGCTACACTCATGGCTATGGTGCAGTGGTATCGCCTGCCGCTCAAGATGCCGGTATTCCGATTGTTTGGTATTTACGTGATTTAGATTTAACTTCTAATGTAGGTTTTTCGGTTAAAAATCCTGATATTTATTTTGGTCATGAGCAATATGAGTATGCTGTTGTGCCTAATAAATTAATTTCTGAAGATATTTCAAGTTCGCAGGTTGATAGTGGTAAAAGCTATGATGGCAATGCTGGCATTCCTATTCCATCTTATTTTAGAAAAATGTTACTTTCATTTTACTTAAAAGATGAAAAAATATTTTTCTCACCAAATATAACTCGAGAGAGTCAAATTTTATTACGTCGTAATATTAGTGAGCGGATTAAAACCATAACGCCATTTTTGCAATTAGATAAAGACCCTTATCTAGTGCTGAATAAAGATAGGTTTTATTGGATTCAGGATGCTTATACTTTGTCTGATTATTATCCAGTATCAAAACCAACCATTGAGAGCGCTTTAAATTATAACCGTCAGTTTAACTATATTCGTAATTCTGTAAAAGTCGTTGTTGATGCTTACGATGGACATGTTGAATATTTTATATCAGATCCAAAAGATCCCATTATTAATGCCTACAATAAAGCTTATCCTGGATTCTTTAAGAAAATAGAGGAAATGCCGGAAAGTTTGCTTGAACATTTACGTTATCCTCGTGATTTGTATCATTTACAAATGAAAATTTATGCCAAGTATCATCAAAATACACCGGAGTTATTTTATGAGCAGGCTGAAACATGGCAAGCGGCATTGGTGGATGGTGATGAAGTATTACCTTATTTTATTACTATGGATTTAGATCACTGCAACGATCAAGAAGAGTTTGTGATGATTAATCCAATGACACCGGTACATCGGGATAATTTAAGTATGGTTGGTGTAGCTAGTAGTTTAGATCGAAATGCTTGTGATCATCGCTACAAGCCAGGTCTTACTGTTTATAAATTCCCAAAAGAAGTACAAGTTAATGGACCGTCACAGGTTAATGCTTTAATTGATCAAAATCCCGAAATTGCTGCCCAATTTACTTTATGGAATCAGTTAGGTTCTGAGGTTAAAAAAGGTCGAATGGTGGTGTTACCAATGGGTAATTCTATTTTATATGTACAGCCGATTTATACCTTAGCAACTAAAACCAAAATGCCTGAGTTATCGCGTGTTATTGTTTCGATTGGTAATCAAGTGGTGATGGATAAAACCTTATTAGCCGCCTTTGAGCGTTTAAAAGCATTGTTTATTGATGGCTCAAAAAGTCCTCGTTCAGGGATTTCTTCAGTTAAATAACTAATAATAGGTATTTTAAGATTAATGCCTGTAGAGAGGAGTTTTACTATTTTTCAGCCAACAGTTTTTATATTTGTTGCATTACCATGTGAAGCCAAGCCATTGATTCAATCTTGGAGTTTAAAAAAAAATTCAGAGCATAAACCGTTCAGTATTTATGAGAATCAAGATTTTGTAGTTGTGGTTTCTGGTGTTGGGAAATTAGCGATGGCTGCGGCTGTCGCATATACCATGTGCCTTTACGCTAATAAAGCTGATCCGATTTTAATTAATTTCGGAATAGCGGGGCATAGCTATTATCCGTTGGGTAATTTGTATTTGGCGGATAAAGTGAGTGATATTGAAGCAGGCAAAAACTATTATCCACAACTAACTTTTGTCGGCAATATTCCAACTAGCCCAGTGATAACGCTGAATAAGCCGAGTATTGACTATGATGCGGGAAGTTTATTTGATATGGAGGCTGCAGGATTTTATGAAATAGCAACAAAATTTAGCTCAAACGAATTCATACATAGCTTAAAAATCATTTCTGATAACTCAGTATCATCGATTGAAAATATTAATGAGGTAATTGTAACTGATTGGATAGCCAAGAAAGTTAATAATATTAAACAATTGGTAAACAATTTATTAAATGCTAGAGAATTTCGACCTAAGTCTAATAATGATCTATATTATCAATTAATTCAACAAGTCCATTTTTCAGAATCTAATGCGGTGAAGTTGAAAAAATTAATGCAGAAATGGCAAACCGTAATGGGTAACAGCGAACTTAAATGGACAGACAGTGGCGCTAGTAGCGGTAAAGAGTTGATTGCTTGGATAGAAGAGCAATTGGAGCAGAAAGCTTTTGAACTATAAAAAAACGGGGCGTTTTGAACGCCCCGTTTAAGAAATATTAGATCAATTTTTTCAAGTTTTCTAAAGTTTCTTTAGCGCCTGCCAAGTGGCCTTTCGCTTCGTCAAAGTTACCAGCCTTTGCTGATTTTTCAGCAGCTTTCATGTGTTTAGCAACTTTAGAGTTTTCTCTAGCAACTCTGTCGTTCGCATTGATTTCTTCAGCAAAGTTAGCGGCTTTTTTGATTGCAGCCGCTGCATCTGCAGGAGACGCACCGTTGCTGATAGCTGTTTCAGCAGCTGCGATTAAATCTTGAACGCCTTTAACAGCATCAAGTGGTTTGTGGCTAACTCTACCTGGATCTGATTCAGCAACTGCGGCAGTAGAGAATGAACCCATAGCAACAGCTAAGGAAAATGCGACAACAGCGCTTTTTAAAATTTTCATGTATGAACCTCATAGTTGTTTTTATAAGAACATATAGCTGCTATCACAATCGTTTTAACTACTACATGCTTTCGCGATAATAGCACAGTTTATGCGGTTTCATAGCAGTTTTAGCCGGAAAATAGGCTTAAAGTTATTCGATACTGATTAAGATTTTATCCAGCCAAGCGGTCGGTAAAAATCGTTTTAACCAACTGAATAGATGAGTTGGAATCGTGACAGGGTAGCGATATTTAGGTTTGCTTGATTCCAAAGCATGAATCACTTTTTCAGCCACTGCTGTTGCCGGTAATGTAAATGGGGCAGCAGGTCCTTTTTTCTGCAAACGGGCTTCCATTGCTTGATAGGTTTCGCGGTGGTAGCTGTTGCTTGGGTCGATATTTTTTTGATACATAGCAAAGGCATTTTTGCGGAAATGACTCTCAATTGGCCCCGGCTCAATCAAGGCAATATGGATGCCGGTGCCGCGTAGTTCTAAACGCAAAGTATCAGCCAAACCTTCTAAAGCAAATTTACTCGCGTTATAAGCACCACGATATTTCATCGCCACAAAGCCTAAAACTGAGCTGTTGTAGATAATCCGGCCATGACCTTGTTGACGCATTAACGGAATTAATAAATTAGTTAACTCATGGGTGCCAAAAAAATTAGTTTCAAACTGATTTCTTAAGGTATCGCGGCTCAAATCTTCAACTGCACCAGGTTGACCAAAAGCACCGTTGTTAAATACCGCATCAATTTTGCCATCTGTGAGTTGAATTAATTGCTCAACTGCCTCTTGAATACTGGCTGAATCTGCCAAATCGAGTTGCAAACAATCAAAGCCCTCGCTTTTTAAATGGACAACGTCATCAGGTTTTCGCGCCGAGCAAATGACCCTATGACCGCGTTTTTTTAATTCAATCGCGGTTGTATAGCCAATGCCAGATGAGCAGCCGGTGATAAAAATTGTCTTAACTTTTGTCATAAAAAGGGATTGTTTGCTTAGAGTGAATGGATTCTTTCGATTAATGGGCTTGTTTGGTTTTAGCTAACTCTCTATTATCGAGCTCGTTGTTGCTGTAAATCTGTTTTTCATGTATCTCAGGTCGCACCTTTCAAGCCTTGAAAACCCAGCTTTTGTGCGTTAAGCAACCGATTTGCGCCATTTTGCAATAAAATAGCAACATATTCATCCATGCAACCTGCCTTAGGAGCTATTCAATGGCTGACAGCAAGTCAATTAATCTGACGATTAACGATCAAGACAAGCAGTTTGAGCTGCCTATTCTATCCGGTTCAATGGGTCCGGATGTGATTGATATTCGTCGTCTTTATGGTCAGAGTGGTCTATTTACTTATGACCCAGGTTTCACCTCAACCGCCAGTTGTACTTCAAAAATCACCTATATTGATGGTGATCAAGGGGTTTTGTTATACCGTGGGTATCCAATCGAGCAATTAGCAGAACGCTGTGACTTTTTAGAAGTATGTTATCTGCTGTTGAACGGTGATTTACCGAATGGTGCGGAAATGAAAGGCTTCGTTACCACTGTCAGTCAGCATGTGATGGTGCACGAACAGCTTAGCAGATTCTATAGTGGTTTCCGTCGCGACGCTCACCCAATGGCCGTATTAGTCGGGGTTGTTGGTGCTTTATCGGCGTTTTATCACGATGTAATGGACATTAACAGCAAAGAGGATCGTTATATGTCAGCGATTCGTTTGATTGCCAAAATGCCGACCATGGTAGCCATGTGCTACAAATACAGTATCGGGATGCCATTTATCTATCCGAAACGTAAACTCGGTTATGCCGAAAACTTTATGCGGATGATGATGGGTGATCCTTGTGATGATTACATTCCTAATCCAGTTTTAGTGCGTGCCTTGGATCGAATTTTAATTCTCCATGCCGATCACGAACAAAACGCATCAACCTCGACTGTCCGTTTGGCGGGTTCAAGTGGGGCTAATCCTTATGCTTGTGTGGCGGCAGGGATTGCCTGTTTATGGGGTGCGGCACATGGTGGGGCTAATGAAGCCGTATTAAATATGTTGGAAGAAATTGGTGATGTATCAAGGATTAACGAATATGTTGCCAAAGCTAAAGATAAAAATGATCCCTTCCGATTGATGGGGTTTGGTCATCGGGTTTACAAAAATTACGATCCACGCGCCAAATTAATGCGTGAAACCTGTCACGAAGTATTGGACGAATTGAATCTTAATGATGACCGTTTGTTCAAACTGGCGATGGAGCTTGAGCGGATTGCGCTTGAAGATTCTTACTTTGTTGAGAAAAAACTCTATCCGAATGTCGATTTCTACTCAGGTATTGTTTTAAGAGCCTTAGGGATTCCAACCGAAATGTTCACTGCCATTTTTGCAATGGCGCGTTCAGTCGGTTGGATCGCACAATGGGATGAAATGATTTCTGATCCAGAATTAAAAATTGGTCGTCCAAGACAGCTTTACCAAGGTGTTACCAAACGCGACGTTCAACCAATTTCTAGTCGATAAAGTTAAAAAAGCCCGCATTAAGCGGGCTTTTTTGTGAATGAAGATTTTTTAAACTTTGCTTTTTAATACCAACTTACTTAAAGCCGGTAACACCACAAAAGTACAAGTCATAATCCAGAAAATGCCGATGGTAATCACCAAGCCCATGCTGGCAATCCCTTGATGCGGTGAAAACGCTAGACCAACAAAGCTGGAAATCGTTGTCAACGCACCGTAAAACATCCCTCTTGCGGTGCTGGATTGATAAATATTTTGTTCTTCAGACAAAGAATGATGCAGTTTTTCCACCATGTGAATACCGTTATCAACCCCCAAGCCCATCAACAAAGGCAAGGCAATGATATTAGCAAAATTAATTGGTGTACCGGTAAATACGGTGGTTGCCATGGTGAATAAACCCGCTAATACCAACGGTGT
The DNA here is from genome assembly GCA_041182925.1 of Pseudomonadota bacterium. Taxonomy (GTDB): domain Bacteria; phylum Pseudomonadota; class Gammaproteobacteria; order Methylococcales; family Methylomonadaceae; genus Methylomonas. The sequence continues at coordinate 6,334 of JBEGMT010000085.1, forward strand.
CATTACCAACAAGGTATCAACGATGCTGCGACGAATCACTAACAACAATAGCGCAATCGAAACCAAGGCGATAATAATCGCTTCTTCAAACGCGCCAATCACCGCTTTCATTGATTCCCAATACATTACCGGTAAATCAGTCGCATTCGGTGCAATCGCCTGCACATCAGTAATAAAAGTCTGCAAATTAGTTAAATCATTTAAATCGTGTTTGGGAAAAATTTGAATTCGATACAAACCTTCTTTACTTAACCAGCGTTCTTTAATTTCTGCTGGAATCGATGCTGGGGTAATTTCTTGGGCATTAAAACCATTCAATAATTCGTTCATCACGGTGGGCAAAGTGCCTAGCAATGAAGTTTGAATTTTCTCAATAAACAAGCCGCGATCTGGTTGTAAACGGGCATCCAGCTCCACCATCACATCCAACAATTCTTGTTTAAAGTTTTGCAATGATTTGATGTCTGCGGGATTGGTTTTTTTGGGCAAATTAGCATCAATCGCCGCAATCATGCGTTTGATACTTGGCACCGGATCATCACCGGCTTTTAGTTGTGGAAACGATTGACCTTGCTGCCCTAGCGTCATCGCCATTTCGTCAATAATCGCCAACTTGTCTTGTTGTTGATCAGGAACAAAATCAAACAAGCTTACGGTTTTATCAACAGTGCTTAAGCTCTGCAATTGCTTTTGCATCGCCCGCGCTTCATCTTCAGACTTGGCCAATACGGTTAAGGTCATCGGTGAAGTATCTTTAGTTTTCATCAACTCTTTAAACGCAATGACCGATTCAGTATTGGGATCACGAAGATTGAGTGGATTAAAATCAGTTTGAACTTGAGTTGCAAAATAAATCGCTGCAATCGCACCCGCCGCTGTGAGAGCGGTAATCGGTTTGGCGTAATGCAAAGTAAACGATGCTAATAGCAAAGACAATTTTGAAGCGCCAGGCTGTTCGCCTTGGTGTAATTTGTGTCTAGGTGGCGCAGGTAGCACTTTTAATAATGCAGGCAACACGGTCAAGGTGACGAATAAACAGATAAATAAGCTAGTACCCGCTAATAAACCTAATTCGGAAATACCTTGATAATCGGTTGGGATAAAAGCAAACAAACCAATTGACGTCGTGATTGCACAGAGTAGCAATGATGGGGCTGTTTCTTGCAAAGATGAACGAATCGCACGGGTTTTATCGTTGCCATGTAAATCCAGATTGTCGCGATAACGCAGGCAAAAGTGGATCGCATACTCAACCCCTAAACCAATATTCGATACCGCAAAAGCCACCGAGATTAAATTCAATTGCTTAACCGCTACCGAAGCAAACAAGCCGCAAAACACCATGCCCATTGCCAAGGTCATTAAGGTTGCAATCATCAGCAACCAAGAACGGTAAGCCAACAATAAAATCACCAATACTAAGACAATTGAAAAAATACTGGCGGTAAAAGTGCCTTCGCTCATCCCCGCCATTTCATCGTGTTCTAAACCGACTTCGCCAGTAATCCAGACTTTAACCGCTGGTAAATTTGGATCTTGGATTTTATTCACCGCATGGCGAATCGAATTAATCGCTGGTTCAACCGGTAAAATTTGGTTGTAATCAAATTTAGGCGTTACAAAAATAAACGCTTTGTCCGATTGCTGTTCACTAATTTTGTTTTCAGCAATCAGCTTCTGCCAAGACAGTAAATCGGTTTCGCCATTTAAGGTTTTATGCAACGAATAACTGACCTTATCAATCAGCGACATAATGTCGATAGGCACTTCTTCAGACTTGGTTTCCGCATTTAACGCATCTTCAAAAATCGAGAAAAAGCCATTCAAGCTAGGGTCACGGGAAATTCGGCCAATGAACGGCTGTGCTTGTGCGAGGGTAATTGAAAAGTCTTGTAACTTATCGCTATCCAGATACAGCAAGCCATTGCGATGGAAAAAAGCATTAGCATCAGGGCGATAGATTTTGGTGAAATGTTCAGTATCTGCGCTTAACTCGCGACTCATGCGTTGAGCTGCGGCTTTAGTTAATTCGGGGCTGGATGATTCCACAACCAATAATAGCGTGTGTACTTCTTGTCCAAACGCTTGTTCAAAATTGCGGCGGTTTTGTTGAAACGGCGCATCTGGCGCAATCAGTTCCGCGGTATCAGTATTCACCATCAAATGGGTGCCAGTGTATTGAATTGCCAAATAAGCCAATAACACTGCCGCGGTTAACAATAAAGATGGTGAATACAGTAGCCAACCGCTCCAACGATGTGCAAACTGACGTAAATTATTTTCCATCGACATGATTACGCGCTCACCACAGTATTAACTAAATAAAGTGTGTAACCGACATAAACCGCTAATAATGCGCCGCCTTCCAGACGACTAATGCTGCCATTGCCACCATTGCGGTTGTAGCCTAACGCAAACAAAGCCACCGTTAATAAAGCCATGAGCGGCCAGTCGCGGTGCAGAATTTCGCTAGGAATTGACATGGGCTGAATCGAACCGGCCAAGCCGACAACACCTAAAGTATTGAACAGGTTAGAACCAATGATATTACCAACAGCTAAATCATCTTCGCCTTTGCGTGCTGCGACAATTGACGAAGCCAGTTCAGGTAAAGATGTACCAATAGCAACAACGGTTAAACCAATTACCAAATCGCTAACACCTAAATCATGAGCAATTGACACCGCGCCCCAGACTAACATTCTTGAACTGACTACCAGTAACACTAAACCGCCAATTAGCCAAATGAAACCCTGACTTGTCGACATCGTATGTTCATCCAGCTCATCTTCCATTTCATCTTCAAGGACATCATGTGGGTGATGACTGCTTTGACGCATCATCCACCCCATCACTGCAAACAGTAGGCCTAGCTCAATAAAGCCATCAATTTGTGATAACTGACCATCATAAATTTGTACCAGTACACATATCGTTACCAAGAACAAAATCGGCAACTCTTTACGAATGACTTGCGAATGCACCACAATCGGGCTAATCAACGCCGTGCAGCCTAAAATCAAGGCAATATTGGTAATATTGGAACCATAAGCATTACCCAAGGCGATGCCAGGATTGCCTTGTAAAGCCGATAAAGCCGATACTGATAATTCAGGCGCCGAAGTGCCGAACCCAACTACCACCATACCAATTAATAGTGGTGACATACCCAGCGAACGAGCCACAGCTGCTGCGCCCTCGACAAAAACATCGGCGCTCCAAACTAAAATAATCAAGCCAATTACAATCATCAAAAGTGGCAAAGCCATAAATTACCCTTCTACAAAAACAAAAACCCAGCTAGTGCAAACGCCCTAGAATTAATCAACAGTCCATTGCACAACGCCGCTATAAGCACTGGCAATCACTACCAAACCAAACACAATCCGATACCAAGCAAACACAATAAAATTATGATGACTGATATAACGCAACAAACCTTTAACCGCTAATAAAGCACTAATAAACGCCGCGATTAAACCGGTTGCAAACAGCAAGCTATCATCAGCCAAATTTAATAAATCCCGATGTTTATACAAATCGTAAGCACTCGCCACTACCAAAGTTGGAATCGCCAGAAAAAATGAAAATTCGGTGGCAGCTTTACGCGATAAACCAAATAACAATCCGCCGATAATCGTCGCACCAGAGCGTGAAGTTCCTGGAATTAAGGCAAATGCCTGAGCAAAACCCAGTTTTAAAGCGTCTAATATGCTTAAGTCATCGACATGACTAACGCGAATCTTATGCTCGCGCTTTTCCGCCCAGATAATCACAAACGCCCCGACAATAAATGCTAACGCAACCGGTAACGGCTTAAATAAAACCGCCTTAATCTGTTTGCCAAACAAAAAACCTAAGCTAGCCAATGGCAAAAATGCCACCGCTAAATTTAAAACAAACTTCTGCGCTTGTCGTTCGTGGGGCAGGCCAGTGATAACACTAAAAATTTTCTGACGGTATTCCCAGCAAATCGCCAAAATCGCTCCAACCTGAATCACCACGCTGAACAATTTGGCTTTATCATCATTAAAATTCAGCAAATCCCCCGCCAAAATTAAGTGCCCAGTGCTGGAAATTGGCAAAAATTCAGTTAAGCCTCTACTACACCGAGAATCAAGGCCTTAAGCAACAATTCAATATCCAATTTTCAAGCTCCAAAAAATGCCTATGGCGCAAATTGATTCCGCAATTTGTCAGGTGGTATTTAAAAAGGGTTAGCGAACAGACACAGCCAAAAAGCCATGCAAACGGGGCGGGATTATAGTCGAAATAGTGAGTGTGGCGTAATCTTAGGCATATTGGCATATTTCCTCTGACCAATGCTATGTATTGGATTGTCTACTCTCATCTGCCGCACGAAGCATTGGCAAGCAATAGTCGTTTAGAGTTGTCATATAGGATTAATCCATAAAAGCAGTTTTTATTGGTGATGATGTAGGGCGTAATTGGCCGCTCGGCCAATTTCCATTAAGGTGTAGATCAGCTTGCTATCAGTTTGCGTAAACCAACTATGAAATGGGTTGAGTTGATCGCCGAAAATAAAGTTTAAGGTAGCCATAATTCGGTATGCTTTGTTTTTAGATAGCGACAACGCTCGGACAACATTTAACTTGATCGCTTTATCTGGTCCTTTGTTGCGCCAAATTGGGTGCGAAACCGAATTGGCCAACCGCCGCTATGCTGCACTGTTAAGGGCTATTCCTGGCTAAAGCTTCGGTCCTCGGCGTGGCTGGCGGAGGGGTAAACTACCGTATAACATCAGTTAATCAGTAATCATTGGGTTCAATTTTGAAAAAATTCAGTTCATCCTCACAAACATTGGCGTTTGTGGATTTAGAAACCACCGGCGCATCATGTACCAAAGACCGGATTACCGAAATCGGTATTGTCCTGGTGACAGAACGCGGTGTGCAGGAATGGAGCCAACTGGTTAATCCACAAATCCGGATTCCGTTGTTTATTGAGCAAATGACCGGTATTAGCAATGAAATGGTTGCGGGCCAGTCAAGCTTTGCGGAGATTGCAGAACAGTTACAAATGCTACTATCAGGCTGTCTATTCATTGCGCATAACGCTCGCTTTGATTATGGCTTTTTGAAAAACGAGTTTAAACGGCTGGGTATTCAATTTGCACCGACTGTACTATGCACCATGAAGTTGTCTCGCAAGCTTTATCCTCAGTATCGACATCACAGTCTCGACAGTCTGATTGAACGACATCAACTGCAAGCCAATGATCGTCACAGAGCCTTAGCTGATGCCCAGTTAATTCATCAGTTTTGGCAACATCTGACTAAAGAATTTGAACCTGAATTGCTCAATCAGGCTATTAATAATTTAACCTCGCGTTCCAGTTTGCCTTCACAGATTGATCCTTTGGTCATTTACGATTTACCGGAAACTGCTGGTGTCTATCTGTTTTACGGTGAAAACGATCTGCCGCTGTATATTGGTAAAAGTATTAACATCAAACAGCGGGTGTTATCGCACTTTTCGGCTGACCATCGACACAACAAAGAAATGAGTTTGTCTCAACAATTAAGACGTATTGATTGGATAGAAACTGCGGGTGAATTGGGGGCTTTGTTAACAGAGGCGCGGCTGATTAAAGACTATATGCCGGTGCATAATCAACGCTTAAGGCGTAAGCAGGATTTATGTGCTTGGCAATTACAGCAAGGTAAATATCATCTGCACCCCGTTTTGGCATGGGCCAATCAGCTTGATTTTGGTGAGCAGGATAATTTATATGGTTTGTATCACAGCCAGCGCGATGCTCAGAAAGCCTTGAGAACGTTGGCTGAACAGCATCAATTGTGTCTATCGGTATTGGGTATAGAGAAGACTGGGCCGGGCAGACCTTGCTTTGCACATCAGTTGAAAAAGTGCCGTGGAGCCTGTGTCGGGAATGAAACCTCTGAATCTCATGCGCTACGATTACGCGTAGTGATGGAACAGCTGAAACTGAAAGCATGGCCTTATCAGTCAGCTGTTGCCATACAGGAAGGTGATGATTTTCATGTAGTGGATCGTTGGTGTTATTTAGGAACAGCAAAATGCACAGCAGATATAGCGGTTCTACTAGCGGGTGGCCGGCCCGTTTTTGATCGAGATACTTACATGGTATTGAGTAAGGCGCTTAAGAAACAAAGGGTAATTGAGTTAACACTTTAGTTTCGGTAGTGGATTTGGCGAGCATCGAATTATTTTTAAGCTCAGTTTTGTCAATACCTGAGGTTATCTAACACCATTAACTTAAATTGTCTCACGGCAAGATGCCAGTAAATAATTAAGCAAGATTGACATTTTGGCAGTCCTGGTAGACTGAACAGTTAATTAAATTGAGATAACCGATATGAAACAATTACTCATCATTATATTCAGTCTATTTTCCAGTATTGTCTATGCAGACACCTGTCCAAGTTTATTAAACTTTCAAACCTCGCGTTTAAATTCAACCGAACAGGTTAATTTTTGTGAAGCTTATCCAGGTAAGCTGCTTTTAGTGGTCAACACTGCCAGTAATTGTGGTTATACGCCACAATTCAAAGGTTTAGAAGCCCTTTATCAAAAGTACAAAGATAAAGGTTTAATGATTGTGGGTTTCCCGTCTAATGATTTTCATCAGGAATATGCAGATTCCGAAAAAACCGCTAAAGTCTGTTATTTAAATTATGGGGTTACATTTCCAATGATGGCCACCAGTTCAGTCAAAGGCGATAAGGCTAATGATTTGTTTAAGAAATTAAGCGCTGCATCGGGCCAAGAGCCGCAATGGAATTTTCATAAGTATTTGATTAGTCAACATGACCAGCATGTGTCTGCCTATGAAAGTAGTGTGACGCCAGAGGATTTGGATGTGGTAATTAAATCTATGCTGGCTAAATGAGTCGCCGTTTTACTATCACAAATATTTCAAGGTTAACTAATGGCAAAAGTCGGGATCGTTTGGTTTGATAAAGACTTAAGGTTGCATGACAATCCTAGTTTATTAAAAGCGGCTGATAATTGTGACCAATTAATTTGTGTTTATTGTTTTGACCCTAACTGGTTATTGCCTAACCGATATGGGTTGACAAGTTTTTCTGCAAATCGGTTACGATTTTTGAATCAATCATTGATTGAATTAGATAGTAATTTAAGAAAAATCGGCCAAAAATTAGTTATCTGCTATCAACATCCCATTAAAACACTGGTAGATTTAATAAACCGCTATCAGGTTTGTGCGCTATATCGAAATCGTAGTTTCGGATATTACGAAAATTGGATATGGAACGAATTACAAAAGCGAGTGACTCTGGTAAGGTTTGAACAATCTGATGTAAATACATTATTTAATCAATTACAACTAGACTCAGTTCTGGATAATTTCCCCAAGCATTTCAACCAGTTTCGTCATCAAGTTGAACATTTGCCAGTAGCAACTCCTTTAGACAGTCCAGACCAATTACCACCGATAGTGTCAGTCGAGTTAAGTTCTTCCAATACTAATCCTTTTTTTACACAAGAGCGCTATGAAGCAGGCTTGATACCGTTTAATGGAGGTGAAAGTCATGCTTTATGCCAGCTTGAATCGTACTTTGCAGAAAGTTTGCCTAGCAATTACAAAAGCGTTAGGGATCAGTTAGATGGTTGGAACAACTCGACAAAATTTTCACCTTGGCTAAGTAACGGCTGTTTATCTATCAGACAATTATATTCAGCCTTAAAAGCCTATGAAGCTGAAAAAGGTGAGAATGAGTCGACTTATTGGATATATTTTGAATTATTGTGGCGAGAGTTTTTTCAATGGAATGCTTACAATCACGGAGCAAAAATATTTCATTTCAAAGGGGTAAAATCTAATCCTTCTTTGACAAGTTTTTATCCGGAACGCTTTCAAAAATGGTGTCATGGCAATACACCTTATCCATTAGTTAATGCTTGTATGCATCAGTTAAATAGTTTGGGGTTTATGTCAAATCGGGGGCGGCAAATTGTTGCTAGTTGTTTGGTTAATGAACTTGGTTTGGATTGGCGATATGGGGCTGCTTATTTTGAACAACAATTAATTGATTATGATGTTGCTGTTAATTGGGGAAATTGGCAATACTTAGCCGGAGTTGGAGCGGATCCTCGTGGTCAGCGCCATTTTAATCTTGATAAACAAGCTGAACTATTTGATAAGGATGGCCAGTTTGTGAAAAGTTGGCGTGGTCAAACAACAGTTCATTCGCTGGATTCCGTGGATGCCGCTGATTGGCCGATATAAATACCTTCAACTAATTTGAGCATTCAGATGGGTATAGATGACATGTTGCTACTACGATGAGAAATCATGGTAAATAATTGAATGTTTGACGCTGCCGGTAATGCAGCGGCGATACTTAATTTTATCTAGGTTTCCCTACTTAAACCGTGCTAAAGCACACCAAGATGATTGCGAGTGAGTTGATTGCGTAAAGCTAAGCATGCGAAGTTAGGCTTATAAATTTTCTCGATTTTCAACATTGGCTAGTTCCCTTCGTAACAACTCCGCTTTACGGGCTATTCCCCAACGATACCCCGATAAATTACCGTCACTGGTAATAACGCGATGGCAAGGAATAACCAAGGCTAAAGGATTCGCTGCACAGGCTGCCGCGACAGCTCGCACTGCGCTGGGTTGGTCTATGCGTTTCGCTATTGTGTTGTAACTGGTGGTGGTGCCGAGCGGGATGGTTTTTAAGGCTTGCCAGACTTGTTGTTGGAAAATCGTACCGCGTATATCCAAGGGTAAGTCTAAGTTTTGTTGCGGGGACTCGATAAAGGCGATGACTTTGGCGAGATGTTGTTGTAATTGTGGGCTGTCAGCTTGTAACTGTGCATCGGGATGTTTGTGTTTAAAGGTTGTTATGAGCGAGTCGGTGTGGTCGCCTAATGCAATCGCGCAGACGCCGTGAGTGCTGATTGCCAGTAAAACCTCTCCGATTGAGCTGTGACCTAATGCAAATTCAATCGTGTTATCTGAGTTAGGGTTCAATGTGTTCAATGGTTTCTTGCTCCTTGCGAATTAACCAGTCTAAAACTAAGGCATAGCTGGTAGCTAATAAGGTGGGGCCAATAAAGACGCCGATAAAACCAAACGCCAAAAGACCGCCAAAAATACCAAAAACAATTAATACAAACGGTAATTCAACTTCTCTACTAATTAATATAGGTCGTAGCCAGTTGTCAATGGTGCCGACAAACAGCAAAAACCATGCGGCAATAAAAATTGCCCAGCCGGTTTCGCCATTGACTAATAACCAAGCCGAAATCGGTAGCCAAATTAATGTACCGGCCGCTGGAATAATCATTAAAAAGAAGGCGATTACCCCAAGCACAAATGCATAGGGTACCCCAGCAATCACAAACCCCAAAATTGATGCTAACGCTTGTACCAGTGCAGTGCCTAAAATGCCGTAAACCACAGCGCGTAAGCTGGATCGGACGATTTGTAAAATACGTTGAGTTTGCTCGCCAGCCAAGCGTTGTACGGCAATCACCACATGCTGGGCGACATGTTCACCGTCACGATAAAAGAAAAACAGCACCAGCGTACTTAAGCCTAAGTGCATTAATTCTGCAGCCAGATTGATGCTTTGATGCAGCAACCAACTACTAGCGCTGAGTGCATATTGCCGAGCCAGATTGACGACTCGACTGGAATCGTTACCCAATTTAAGCCAAGCTTCTTCTGCGCTATTGCCGATGACCGGCAAATCGTGAAGCCAAAGCGGTGGTTGTGGCCAAGTGTGAGCATTGTCACTTAACCATTGCAACAGCCGATTTATATCGTCTGTAAATGTAAATGCCGCAGTCACAAATGGGGTTAAGATTAAAATCGCAATCGGTAACACCATGCACAACGCGGCTTTATTGGCACTGATATTGCGCCATTGCCGTACACGGCTGTACAGCGGCCAAGTGACGAAACACAAAATCGCTGCCCACAATAAATCAAACAAAAATGGCCGCAACACCTGATAGCAAGCAAATAGCAATAAAAACAAAGCTACCAAGCTGGCTATCTTTTCGTAGCGGGAATTAGCGTTGGGCATCATGGCATCTAAATAAAAGGGTAGGGAACAATGATTTATCTTACGCTGATAAGCATGTCATGGGTGTGACAATCGTCAGCCGTTAAGGTTTAACTTGCTTGCAGCTTAGCGGTTTCCTTAGAATGAGAGCTGTTTTTTAGGAGTGATTGTGTGAATTCACCAGCATTTAAGCCGCTCAATATTGCGGTATTAACCGTTTCCGATACTCGCAGTTTGGATGATGATTTATCAGGGCAAACTTTAAGCAATGGTCTAACTGCCGCCGGTCATGCAGTTTATGATCGACTAATCGTAATCGATAACATTTATAAAATCCGTGCTGTTATCAGTCTATGGTTTGCCATTCCTGAGGTGGATGTAATTC
>JBEGMT010000086.1:0-8214 GCA_041182925.1 Pseudomonadota bacterium
TTATTGACGCGCAATCAAAACAGATTGCTGAGCATTACCTAACCGCCTGCGTTAATCATTTCCGTATCCTGTCACGACAACATATTGGCGCTTTGGTGCTTCATACCTTAGCCAATACCTCGTTACTGGCGATGGGTGGCTGGATGGTGATTGAGCGACAATTGAGTTTAGGCCAACTAATTGCTGCCGAACTCGTGGTTAATGCCATGATTTATGGCCTGACTCGGCTCGGCAAAACCTTGGACAATTTCTATGAATTAGTCGCCAGTGTCGATAAGATTGGCTATCTATTAGATTTACCGCAGGAAAGCGCCCAAGGTGAATCGCCCAAAACAGAGGCATCGGCTTACCCAATCAAGATTGAAAACTTAGCGGTGCTTAAAGGCCCGCAAGTTGACTTGATCAATCAATTTAATCTGACCATTGCTAGCGGGGAAAGCTGGGTGATCAGTGAAGGTGCCGAACGCGGCACACTGCTTGATATTCTCTATGGTTTGCGCCCGTACCAAGCAGGCTGTATTTACTTTGACAACGATGATCTTCACGATTTAAACCTAGGCTCGCTGCGCGATAACATCAGCTTGGTTCGTGACGCTGAAATCCTCAATGTTTCCATCGCTGACAATGTCAGCGTTGGCCGAGATTTATCATTAAATCAAATTAGAACCGCACTTACCCAAGTGGGCTTACTTGAGTTAATTTCGACCTTACCCGATGGCCTACAAACCCCATTGCTACACAATGGCGAGCCATTAAATGCCGACCAACAATTACGCCTCACCTTAGCGCGAGCCATTGTCGGCGCTCCCAAGCTATTGATGATTGACAAAACCCTCGATCATATCGATTCCCGCTACTTAACCGGTATTTTGGCGGTTTTGCTGGCGCCAGACACAGGCTGGAGTTTAATCATCATCAGCCAACAAGCCGAGGTCATTCAACGCTGTCAACATCATGCCCGTATTGTGAATGGTCAACTGCAAAAACTGATTGCCGATAGCGAGGTAATACAATGAATAACAAACTTGATGACCTCTCTTCTTTAAGCTGGCTACAAGATTTAAAAGCCGCTCAAACGTCACCAATTGCGGTGAACGTGGCCCGATCATTGTTAAGCCTTTTTCTAGCTCTATTGGTATTTTTGAGCATTACGCCTTGGCAACAAAATGTACAAGGTCATGGTCGGGTGGTTGCTTATACCCCCGCTGATCGTCAACAAACTATCGGCGCGCCTGTAGAAGGCCGTATCTCAAAATGGTTTGTCAAAGAAGGCAGTCGCGTTAAGCAAGGCGAGGTCATAGCGGAATTACAAGACAACGATCCTTTACTGCTGCAACGTCTTAACAACGAATATCAAGTATTACTGGATCGACAAAGCGCGGTCGAAAATCGGGTCGAAACCTTTCGCCAACAATTACGCATGGCTGAGCTATCCAGACCGCAAGCCCTGACAGCCTCGGAAGCTCGTTTGGAAATGGGCAAGCAACGCCAAAAAGCCGCCGTACAAACCCTGGATGCAGCCCGCGCAGCCAGACAAACTGCTTCGTTAAATTTAAGCCGACAACAACAATTGCAACAAAAAGGCTTGGCTTCTCGACGCACACTGGAATTAGCGGAATTAGAGATGAATCAGCGCGATGCAGAAACTGAACGCGCCCAAGCCAGTTTGAATGCCGCAAAAAGCGAAGTCGATGCTTTAAATGCCGATTGGTTAAGACTCAGTGCCGACACCAGCGCCAGCGTCGAAAAAACCCGCGCCGAATTAAATAAAGCCATTGAGGATCAAAATTATGTGCGGGCTGATTTACTAAAACTGGAAACACGCTTAGCCCGTCAGCAAACCCAAGCCATTAAGGCCCCTCGCGATGGAACCCTATTACGTTTATTGGCGAACCCCAATGCTGAACAGCTTAAAGCCGGCCAAGCCTTAGCTATTCTGGTGCCGGACACTGAACAACGGGCGGTCGAACTGTGGGTTGATGGAAATGATCTACCGCTGATCGTCACTAACAGCCATGTCCGTTTGCAATTCGAAGGTTATCCATCGGTTCAATTTGGTGGCTGGCCAGAATTTTCAGTCGGTTCTTTTGGTGGTCAAGTCAGCCTGATTGATGCAACCGACGATGGCAAAGGCCATTTTCGAATTTTAGTGAGTCCTGACCCAAACGATATTCCTTGGCCTGACGTGCGTTTTTTACGTCAAGGGGTTCGGGTTAATGGTTGGATTTTATTAGGTCGAGTCACGCTGGGTTACGAAATGTGGCGAATCTTCAATGGCTTTCCCGCACTGGTGTTACCGGAACCGCAAGTTAAGGAATCTAGCAGTGTTGAAGGCAAAAAAACCGACAGCGAGGATAAAAAATGATCATCAACAAGATTGTCTTGTTAATCGTGACCTTGTTACCGAGCTTAGTCCATGCTGAAGCCAATCTTCCTGTTCGGGAATTAACTCTAACCGAAGTAGTTGATGCTTCATTAAGGGCCTTTCCCGGTTTGCTGGCTGCTGAACAACGTAAACAAGTATCGGAGGGCGAATTACAAACCGCTCAAGGCGGTTTCGATACCCTACTTAAATCCCAAAACCGTTGGTCGGTAACCGGTTTGTACGAAAACAATAATTACGATGTCGTCATCGAACAACCCACCAACTTATGGGGCACAACCTTCTTCGGCGGTTGGCGTAAAGGTTCTGGTGATTATCCGATTTACGACGGTAAAAGCCTGACGGCTGACGATGGCGAGGCCAGAGTGGGGTTGAATATGCCGCTTTGGCGCAATCGCGAAATCGATCGCCGTCGAGCCAGTTTACAACAAGCTGAGTTAGGCCAATTAATAGCCAATCATGAGTTTGACCAAACGCTACTGGAAGTCCGCCGCCAAGCCAGCCATCGTTACTGGGACTGGGTTTTAGCTGGGATACGGTTAAGAATCAGCGAACGCTTGTTGCAAGTCGCCGAACAGCGCAACCAAGGCATCTTGCAACGTGTCAGCGCAGGCGATATTCCTGAGTTTGAAGCGCTAGATAATCAAAGAGCGATTATCGAACGCCGTGAACGTCGGGTACTTGCTCAGCGTTTATTAGAACAAAGCGCCATCCAATTATCGCTCTACTGGCGAGATGCAGAAGGACAGCCGCAATTGCCTCGCGTGGAACAATTGCCAACTGGATTCCCAACGCAACACGCCAAGATTGGATTAAACATCGATGATGCGATATCGACTGCAAGGTTACAACGCCCCGAACTAAAACGCCTAGCGCTGCAAAGCCAACAAACCGAAACCGAGCTGGCTTTCCAAGAAAATCAACGCAATCCGGCACTCGATTTTCAGGTCATGGGAGCCAAAGACATTGGCTATGGTAAAGACAAACTCAATCGCAACGAACTCTACTTGGGCCTAAATGTCGAGATTCCACTGCAACAACGTGTCGCGGGTGGTCGCGCTCAAGTTGCTTCAGCTAATTTGCAACGCTTGAAATGGGAACGCAACGCGATCGAAGATCGTGTTACAGCGGAAGTCAAAGATGTGTTATCGGCACTCAATGCGGCCCGGCAACGGATTACCCTCAGTCAGCAACAGCAACAAGCCGCTCAACAATTAGAAGAGGGCGAAAAAACCCGCTTCGAACTGGGCGACACCACGCTGTTATTTGTCAATCTTCGGGAAATTGCCACCGGTGATGCAATGTTACAAGCTGCCGATGCTAATAGCAGCTTATTCAAAGCAGAAGCTGATTATCAGGCCACCTTGGCAACCCCTTTGTCATCAGCAACAGGAGTTAGCCATGATTAAACCTTTGCAACAGACAACCCGCAACAATCGAAGCAATATCAAAAAGTGGCTATTAATCGCCCTGATTGCATCAATCACCCTGATGCCGGAAACCCTGATTCATTTACTGGCAGTGATAGCTCATACGGTTTATGAAACTATCGCTTTTGCGATTGAAGAAGTCCTAGTCCATGGCGTGGGCTTGAGTAAATTCTATGCCCAAATGATCGTGTTTTATGGCAGTTTAGCCATCGCCGGCATGGTAACCATAATCTTGATTCGTCGCCTTCCGTCTATGCTTGCATATACTCGGACAAGAACCACAGAAAGCTACGCTCAGTTGCGCGCTGATTTGATTAACCGATGGCAGCTATTGCCTAATCAACATAAAATTCAAATCATCCTGATGCAATTGGTCGCCATGATCAGCATGATGGCCTTGGTTTTGAGTTGAGATGCTGGCAAAACGACAGTTCTGAAAAGTGGTCAGCTAGAAAAACACAGGCTTATCTTCAACATCATCGACTTGGTTATTTTTTATTGGCTTCGTCATTCTCGCGAAGGCAGGAATCTAGGTGATTGGCTTCGAGGTCTGGATTCCCGCTTTCGCGGGAATGACGGCTATATCCGACCTGCGTAACATCAGGTAATCATTTAACGCTTAATAAATGATCCCACGCTCTCTCAACTGCCGATAAATATCATCAAGACTGTCGACACTGCTATCAAAAACCATATCTAGGCTTAACCAGCTGCTATCCAAACATAGACCAATCAAGCCAGCGTTTTTGATGGCGGTGATTAATTCATCGTTTGCTTGTTCCAAAACAATGCTGGCGTGACCGGTGTCAAATAGTTTGCGTTCAAGCTGATAAGCCAACTGTTTCGCCTGAGCACCCTTAACAGCGATTATGCTTGCCGTTTGTGCAAAACGAGTGGCACGCTCTTCAGCTGTAACAACCGACCAATCTTGACCACCAGCCTCATCAACAATCATGCCGGCGCCAACGGTGACATTGGTCAAACGATCAATGACAATAAATCCGCCCATGCCTTTATTGCGTTGATAGGGATCAAACACGACTGGCGCATTTAACGCCAAAGTACAGGAAGCAATTTCATTCAGATTGAGTTGCTTGACGGGAAACTGCTCTAGGGTATTCACATCAATCCGATAATCAATCATTGCAACCGAAGCCGATACGCTACGGGTAGCCAATTTAATCAGATATTGCCGCCCCACTATCATCGGCTGTTCGGCCATCCAGACTATCGTCGCTTTAAATTTGTCAGCGATACTGGCTGTGTTTTGTTGCTGACCAATAATCACGTCGCCACGGCTAATGTCGATTTCGTCTTCCAAGGTCAAGGTCACGGCTTGTGCTGCAAAAGCCTGATCCAACTCACCATCAAAGGTCACAATGGATTTGATTTTGCTGGATTTGCCAGAGGGTAAAGCCGTAATAAGGTCGCCTTTATGAAACACGCCGGAGGCTACCGTGCCACAAAAGCCACGAAAATCCAGATTAGGACGGTTAACATACTGGACAGGAAAACGCGCATCGTTAAAGTTATGGTCGCTGGCAATTTCAATGCTGTTCAGCAAATCCATCATGGTTTTGCCAGTAAACCAAGGCATATTGGCGCTAGGATTAACCACGTTGTCGCCGTCTAAAGCTGAGAGGGGAATGAAATGTATATCTTGCAAATCCAGTGCTTGTACGAATGCCAAATAATCGGCTTGGATTTGCTGGAAAGTGACTTGGCTATAAGCCACTAAATCCATTTTATTCACCGCCACGATGATGTGTTTGATACCCAACAGCGAGGCAATAAAACTATGGCGTTTGGTTTGAGTTTGTACCCCGTAACGCGCGTCAATCAAAATCACCGCCAAGTCACAAGTTGAAGCGCCTGTCGCCATATTACGAGTATATTGCTCGTGGCCCGGTGTGTCAGCGATGATGAATTTGCGAGTCGAAGTTGAAAAATAACGGTAAGCGACATCAATAGTAATGCCCTGCTCGCGCTCAGCTTGTAAGCCGTCAACCAGCAAAGCCAAGTCGATTTTACCGGCGCCGGTGGTGCCAGATTTAAGGCTGTCAGCTTGCACCGCTGCCAACTGGTCTTCATAAATCATTTTCGAGTCATGCAATAAACGACCAATTAAGGTGCTTTTGCCATCATCAACATTGCCGCAGGTTAAAAAACGCAATAATTGTTTGCGTTCGTGTTGGGCTAAATAAGCGTTAATGTCGTTACGGATTAAATCGGAATGGTGAGACATGGTTTTGCTCCGAATACGTGCTTAGGTAAATCGGCAATTTTTAGAAATAGCCTTCGCGTTTTTTATGTTCCATCGAGCCGGCCTGATCGTGATCAATCAATCGCCCTTGGCGCTCTGAGGTGGTGGTCAGTAACATTTCTTGAATGATGTCCTGCAAGGTGGTGGCATTAGACTCAATCGCAGCGGTCAAGGGATAACAACCCAAAGTACGAAAACGCACTTTTTTGATTTCGATTTTATCTTCAGGACCAATCGGCATCCGGTCATCGTCGACCATAATCAACAGGCCATCTTTGTGAACCACTGGCCGTTCTTTGGCGAAATACAGCGGCACAATCGGGATATTTTCCAAAAGAATGTATTGCCAAATATCCAGCTCAGTCCAGTTAGATAAAGGAAACACGCGGATACTTTCGCCTCTATCGACCTTACCGTTAAAGATATTCCATAGTTCTGGACGCTGGTTTTTCGGGTCCCAGCGATGATTTTTGTCACGAAACGAATAGACACGCTCTTTAGCGCGAGACTTTTCTTCATCACGGCGCGCGCCACCAAAGGCTGCATCGAAGCGATGTAAATCCAGCGCCTGTTTTAGTGCTTGGGTTTTCATAATGTCAGTATGATTTTGACTACCATAACTGAAAGGGTTAACCCCCATTTTTACCCCTTCTTGATTGGTATGAACGATTAGATCCAAACCTAATTCACGGGTATAGCGATCACGAAATTCAATCATCTCGCGAAATTTCCAAGTGGTATCGACATGCAGCAATGGAAATGGCGGTTTTGCTGGGTAAAAGGCTTTCATGGCCAGATGCAGCATCACTGCTGAATCTTTACCTATCGAATACAACATCACTGGTTTTTCGAATTCAGCAGCCACTTCTCGAATAATAAAAATACTTTCGGCTTCAAGTTGTTTTAAATGCGTCATTTGCGGGGTATTCACGGCTTAATCTCCTAAAACGGCAAAATATTTGAGCTGTTTTAACTAAATTTCAGATTTCCAAGGCCAGCGTTGTAAGCTGCAGTATTGATCTTATGAACCTAGCAATGTGGCTTGAATTTGGTAGGTGAGAGACGCTCGAACAATCCACACTTGTAATAATGTCTGCATCACTCAATTCCTCATCTGAATCACTGCATGAAAGACATCGTACAGACAGCCATAGGTATTGTTAAATAGAAAGATTGGATTACAATCATCGAAAATAACGATAAATATTAAGATTATGGAACGCCTAAATTATCAACATTTATTCTATTTCTGGAATGTGGCACGCGAGGAAAGCATTACTCGCGCTTGTGAAAAGCTGCATCTGGCGCAACCAACCATTAGTGGCCAATTGGCTGTGTTTGAACAAGCAATTGGCGCTAAATTGTTTCAAAAAAGTGGTCGCAAATTAATCCTGACCGATACCGGTAGAATCGTTTATCACTATGCTGACGAAATATTTTCTTTGGGTCGGGAACTGAATAACACCTTGAAGGGACGAGCCAACGGTGCCGGCTTAAGATTAGTGGTCGGCATTTCCGATGCTTTACCCAAATTGGCGGTTTATCGATTGATAGAACCGGCATTCAATATTCCCGAAGCGGTGCAAGTGCTCTGCTATGAAGACAAAGCCGAACGTCTGCTGACCGAAATGTCATTGCATAGTGTCGACTTGGTGATCTCTGATTCACCACTGACCCACGCTAGCGGCGCCAAAGCCTTCAATCATTTATTAGGCGAAAGTAGCATTACGGTGTTTGGTGCGCCCAGATTGGCCGAGGTCTATCGCCGCGATTTCCCCCGCTCATTAACCGGCGCGCCCTTTTTGCTGCCGACTGCCAATAGTGCCTTACGTCGTTCACTCGACCAATGGTTTGATAATCAAGGTATCAGCCCCATCATTCGTGCAGAAATCGAAGACAGCGCTTTGCTAAAAACCTTTGGCAGTGGTGGAACCGGTTTGTTTGTAGCGCCAACCTCGGTGGCAACCGAAATTCAAAATCAGTATGGCGTAGAAAGCATCGGCACAATTGACTCAGTAAAGGAGCGATTCTATGCCATTACCATGAGCAGAAAGCTCAAGCATCCAGCAGTAACAGCGATTCTTGATAATGCCAGAGATAAATATGGTTAAGTAGTCTAACCAAAGTAATTGGGGATT
>JBEGMT010000087.1:0-3273 GCA_041182925.1 Pseudomonadota bacterium
TAATTAAAACCACGGTTAAAACCAAGGCTAAAACATCAGCATAAGGCGCTAATAATGGCAATTTAATCAATTGTTCATGCAGCGGCACCGTTAGAGCATCTTCACCTAAAGCACCACTTAAAATCCCCACCGAAGTAATCCCGACTTGTACGGTGGATAAAAACCGCGAAGGTTCTTCGTGTAGCTTCAAAGCAGCTTGAGCACCCGCTTTACGATCAGCGGCTAATTTCTGTAACCGCGCTTTTCTGGACGAAACCAGCGACATTTCAGACATGGCAAAAACGCCGTTAATCACAATCAAAACTAAAATCAGACCAATGTCCATTGCGTGAGCCGCCTCTGACCGTTTCCGGTGCGGCTTAGGTGTTAAAGATGAGCTTATGTTACCACCGAGCCAGCCAATTGAGAGCCACAGGCTTTGATTGCGATTCGTCAATAAGGCGATTTTGGCCTGATACCGTATAATGGCCAACTGTTTTTGTTTACTACAAGCCGAGGAATCATGAGCATTACGCTGTCCAACCGCGTCAAAGCCGTTAAACCATCACCGACTTTAGCCGTCAC
Source organism: Pseudomonadota bacterium (assembly GCA_041182925.1). Classification (GTDB taxonomy): domain Bacteria; phylum Pseudomonadota; class Gammaproteobacteria; order Methylococcales; family Methylomonadaceae; genus Methylomonas. Next base: position 565 of record JBEGMT010000087.1, read on the forward strand.
CGCCCGTGCCGCCGCCCTGCGTGCCGCTGGCAAACAGATTATTGGCCTAGGCGTCGGCGAACCCGATTTTGACACCCCCGATTCGATTAAAGCCGCTGCCATTCAAGCGATTAACAACGGTTTTACCAAATACACTGCCGTGGACGGCACCGCCAGCTTGAAAAAAGCCGTGATTGAGAAATTCAAACGCGATAACGGTTTTGACTATGCACCGAATCAAATTCTGGTGTCTAGCGGCGGCAAACAAAGCTTCTTTAACTTGGCACAAGCTTTGTTAAATCCCGGTGATGAAGTGATTATTCCTGCGCCTTACTGGGTTTCTTATCCTGATATGGTGTTATTAGCTGACGGCGTGCCAGTGATTTTGGAAACCGGCCAAGCCGAGAATTTCAAAATTTCCCCTGAACAATTACGCGCGGCAATTACCGATAAAACCCGTTTATTAGTCATTAATAGTCCATCGAACCCCACTGGCGCGGCTTATTCATTCGACGAATTAAAAGCTTTGGGTGAGGTATTACGCGATTTTCCTGATGTATTAATCGCCAGCGATGATATGTATGAACACATCCTTTGGAACAAAGGCCAGTTCGTCAACATTCTCAACGCCAATCCCGATTTTTACTCGCGCACCATCGTTTTAAATGGCGTTTCCAAAGCCTATTCAATGACCGGCTGGCGAATTGGCTATTGTGCGGGCCCTGCCCCCTTGATTGAAGCCATGTGCATTATCCAATCACAAAGCACCTCCAACCCAACCTCGATTTCACAAGTCGCTGCCGAACAAGCTTTAAACGGCGATCAAAGCTTCATCGACATGATGATGACCGAGTTTAAAAAGCGTCATGATTATGTGGTGGCCGAGTTAAACAGCATCGACGGCATCGAATGCTTGCCAACTGACGGCACTTTTTACGTGTTCCCGAATGTCGAAAAACTGATTGCCCGTTTAGACGGGGTTAACGATGATTTGGATTTTTCTGAGTTTTTAATCGAAAAAGCCGGCGTCGCTTTAGTACCTGGCTCGGCTTTCGGCGCACCGGGCTATATCCGTATTTCCATCGCCACCAGCATGGAAAACCTGCAAAACGCTTTGTTAAAAATCAAGCAAGCAGTTTAACAATACCCAATCACTTGTCGGGTTTGCCAATTAGCTAACCCGACACATTTCGAGAAAAAACCATGAAATTTACTCCCTGCCAAGACCTTTGTACTTCTGACGGCGAAACTTGCCAAGGCTGTGGCCGCAGCCTAGCGGAAATTGCCGAAACCAAAAAAATCGTCAAATCTGCGGTCGAATTAATTAAAAAACAGCAATACGAAAACCCAGAAGACTTTCTCGCCGCGATTAACAAAAGCATTCTAAAAAAACTGACTTTCTGATCTACCCAACCTTAATCACATGAACATCACGCCACTAGCCCAACTCCCTCGTCATAAAATCCCCGATTTTCCTGGCTGGTGGGCAGCACTTGGCCCCGGCGTAGTATGGATGGCGTTGGCACAAGGCAGTGGCGAGCTGATTTGGTGGCCGTATATGGTGGCTAAATACGGCCTGACTTTTTTGTGGCTATTAGTCCCTGCTTGTTTATTGCAGTACCCGCTCAATCTGGAAATCGGTCGCTACACCTTATTAACCGGCGAAAGTATTTTTCACGGCTTTATCCGCTTACATCGCGGTTTCGGGGTGTTTTTATGGCTGCTAATGTCGGTATCATTTTTATGGTTCGGTGCCTTTGCATCAGCCGGTGGCACAGCGATGGCGGAATTAACTCATTGGCCTGAAGGCTGGAGCCAACGCGGTCAAAGTTTGTTCTGGGGTTATGCCTCGATTGCGGTCTTTGTCAGCGCAATTTTAGCCAGCGGCGTGGTTTACACGCTGATTGAACGCTTTATGAAATTAGTCGCCGTGGTGACAGTGGTCGGCTTGTTGTCGGCCTGTTTACAACCGGATGTACAAGCGGCATTACCGGAGTTTGCCCGTGGCTTATTAGGCCCAACGGCTGAAATGCCCAGAGCATGGGACCAAGCCGATGCCAGCAAATTACTGACCGCGATTACCTTTGCCGGTTTAGGCGGCTTCTGGATTTTGTTCTATTCCTACTGGCTACGCGACAAAGGCGCTGGCATGGCGGCTTTAGCAGGACGCATCACCGGCTTAGGCGGTAGTGAAGAAGCGGTACACAGCGACGGCTTTTTACCCGCGGATAACCAGCAAAACGCCCAACAATGGCGGACTTGGCGGCGGTTTTTAAGCACCGACATCTTAGTTGGGATTATCGGTAATTTATTCACCACTTTGATGACCTGCTTGCTGGCCTATGCCCTGTTGTTTCCCAAAGGTTTATTGCCACAAGAATACGAATTAGCAGTCGTGCAAAGTCAGTTTTTCGCTGTCAGCTGGGGCGAAATTGGCCGCTTATTATTTTTAGTGGTCGCGGCATCGTTCTTAACCGACACTTGGTTAGCCACCGCCGACGCCGTCAGCCGCATCCAAACTGACATTGTGATGACTTTATTCCCCAAAACTCGCCAATTATCAGCACGGCGCTGGTATTACATTTTCCTCGGCGTGTTAACCGTCATCACCTCATTAACCATGCAACTCGATGCACCGGGGCCATTAATTTTAATCAGCGCTTTGATTGGTTTTATCGGCACCATCACTTTTCCAGTGGCCTTATATTTAATCAATCACCGCATGTTGCC
>JBEGMT010000088.1:0-4804 GCA_041182925.1 Pseudomonadota bacterium
AAATCAACCAGTTGTTGTGCTTTTTCCTCACTATATTGCTCGCCGAATAACCACTCATCACCGCCAATAACCGGTACGAATTTGTGGAGATTGGCTTGGTACTGATAATCAATTTTTTGATTGATCACCGAATAAGCGGGGACTCTGCTCCCACCAACCTTGGTTTGCTTCAATGAATCGAAGGTTAAAACCACCAAGATCAAAAATGATCCGGCAGTGACCCATATAGCGACTTTTTTCCAGAATGATTCTGAAGCCCATAAAGGTTCATCACTCATTATTATTCTCCTGATTGGATTGATGATGGGTTTTGATACATAAATGCCAAATCGCAATCGGTGCCATGAAGTAGCCAATCACCATGACAACCGATAGCCATAGCCAGTAACCGGAAAAATGTGCGACTAAGCTTAAAATGACTACGCTGATTAACAGTACCAAATAAGCGAAATAGGCAGCCCAGCGTAAGCGGATTCGACCCATGATTTTTGACCAGGCGTAGAGCAGGGCATAGCTGGCGCCTGACAAAATAATCAGCGCTGAAACAAAGAAGCTGATGAAAAAATCTTGTAAGGCAATGGGTTCAATCATATGAGGTGCTAATCGGTGTCAGACAGGTTTGACATGAAAGGCATCAAGGTAAATATCCTGCATTGATGCGCCGGCTAGAAAAGCTTTGCGTTTGGCGCTGTTGACCATTTCAGGATGGCCGCACAGAAAGACTCGCCAATTTTTAAGATCGGTAATTTGCTGAAATGCCACATTATCAGCCCGTCCTTTGGCATAGCCGTTAGCGGTTTCTTGCCCAGAAATGCAAGGCAAATAATGAAAATTAGAATACTGTTTGCTTAGTTGGTCTAAAGTTTGTTGCAGATAAAGTCCGGCCAGTTCTCGACTGCCGTGAAACAGATAAATTTTGCCGCGATGACCTTGGTTTAGCGCATCACGAATAATCCCGTACAGTGGTGCCAGTCCTGAACCAGTCCCTATGAGTAGCAAGTTTTGCTCTGTTCGGCCCGTGGTATAAAAACAATTGCCTAGAGGGGTGCTGATAGCGACCTCATCACCGATTTTCAGGGTTTGATGAATCCAATTGCTAACCTGTCCATCAGGCAAGCGACGAACATGAAGATGTAAATAACGATCTTGCTGTGGAACGCTGGCCAGTGAATAACTGCGAGCGATTGTTTGATCGAGGTGTAAATTAATAAATTGTCCGGCGCGATAATCAAACGGGGTTTGACAATCGAGTACCACTTGCATGATTTCATCGTTCAGCAAGTTCAGTTGGTTAACCGTTGCGGTGATTAATTTCTGATCAGCGTTTGCATCTGGTAGTGTCACTGATAAATCAGTATGGGGATGACAAACGCAAGCTAAAAAATAGTTTTGTAATTTCAGGCTGTCTTTCAAGCCTTGCTGTGCTTCTGCAGGTGGAGTGCCTTCCTGCGCCTGCATTAGACAGCTCTGGCAAATGCCGCTACGACATGAAAATGGAATTGATGCACCATGACTATTTAAAGCATCCAAAACCGATTGTTCAGCGTCAAGTTGAATAAGCTGGTCGTTGTAGCGAATAACAGTCATGGCGATTTCCTGTTTTGAGATTAACGCCCTAATACATCGTCGCGAGTGCTTTCGGCAATCGCAGCAACGCGAGCGATAAGTTCATCTTTTACACCTAGTTCCTTAAGTGTGGCACCTAAATTTTCGATAACAGCATCAACATGACTATCATTTAGGCCCCGTTCAACCAAATGAGCGTGACCACGGCGCATATCAAGACCTGTATAATTATGAGGTCCACCAAAAGCCATCGTTAAAAAGGCTTTTTGTTTTGCGGCTTGTTTATCCATATCGACACCGTCGAAAAAAACATTGATACGGTCATCGGATAAAACTTTTCTGTAGAAAATATCCACCGCTGCGTCAACAGCTGCAACGCCGCCTAATTGTTCAAATAAGGATTCTTGATTTGACATGATTCTCTCTCAGTATTAGTAAGGGTAAGTAAAATGCAACTTATAGGACATAGCTATGCTTTAGGGTTAAGCAAGCGCCGAACCATAAGATGCATCTAACATGCATATTATTAAATGGCTGTAGATTCGTCAATCCAGTTTTATTTTTTGCTTAATTTTTAACGGAAACTTAGTTTAAGGAGCGTCAATTATGCAATTGACCCAATTTACGGATTATTCATTACGGCTTTTGATTTATCTTGCCCGTTTACCAGAACCTGGCATGGCGACGATTGCAGAAGTGGCCGAATTTCATCAAATATCGCGCAATCATTTAATTAAGGTTGCAGCGACATTGGCGAGTGAAGGTTACATTGTTTCGACTAGAGGTAAGGGGGGGGGAATTAGTTTAGCAAAACCGCCTCACGCTATTGGTTTAGGTGATTTGGTTAGAAAAACAGAATTAAACATGAATCTGGTTGAATGTTTCGATATGCCAAATAATCAATGTCGTTTGATTCCTGGTTGTGTGCTTAAAGGTGTACTACATGAGGCCCAATCAGCTTTTATGGCTGTGTTAGATAGAAATACACTTGCCGATGCTGCGTATTATGTTAATCGTAACCATTGATAGGAGTATGGCGATTATATGTTGCTACAGTGACTTTATGTTCTGTAGTCAATTCCAAAAGAGCGAGATCCAATGTCGTGCGAGTGACCTGTAGTCACTAGGCGAAGCCTGATATGGCTGCTGTGCGTCCTTTTGCTAACCATAACAATCCAGACCCATAGCCATAAGAATTCCACCAATAGATGATCGTAAAAGGTTAACTTCAGTCATGATTGAACATTGAAAAGCTATACTAGAATTTTCTTGACCAACCTAATTGCAACGAAAATTGAGTCATGGATAAATCTATATTTTGGCCTGAGTAAAATGAATTAGGTCCGCTGATGGTTTTTTGTGGTGAATACATCGCGGCAAAACTAATCTCATCTTTTTCATTTAGCGCATAACTAAAACCGCTTGTTAAATGCCATTCCTGAACACCGGGAGCTAGTATGTTAAACAACACTTCTGACCCTTCAATCGGCTGTTGTCCATAGCTCAAGCCTCCGCGTAATATCAAATTATCGTTTTGTTTCCATTGGGCGCCAAATTTGTAAATGGTCATATCATTCCAACCAAACCCCGGCCCTTGGCCTGTACCCAAAGCCACCCCTTGTAGAAGAGGTGCTATTGGATTACCTACTGATTTGATTTCACTGTAACGAATATGTTCAACATCAAAATTAGTGGTTAATCTTGAAGTAGCATCCCAAGATAAACCGACGTTAAAACTGTCCGGAATATCAAATCCGCCCTGTTGAGCAAACAAACCTTGGTAGCGGTCAAATTGTGACATGTAGATACGGCTCTTATACGAAGCCCCTAGGCGTAAGCCTTTGATAATCTCTGCCTGACCACCCACTCGGAATCCAGCGCCAAAAGAGTAATCACGACCTCTATCGCTGACACTACCCGGGTCACTGGAAAAACCAGAAAAAGCTCCTAACCCCCTCGCCTTAAAGGTTTGAGCTGCAAAAATCGGCGAAATACCAAGCGAAAAACGGTTGTTATCAAAGGAACGAGCATAAGTACCGACAATAAAAGCCTGAGCCATATCGATACCGGTTCGACCACCACCAAAAACACCTGATGAACCATCGGGATTAACAACATGCTTCCAATCTGTATTCATCCCACCATTACCATACATGGCAAGACCTATGGACTGTTGATTATCTAGTTTGTGGCTCCAACCTAAGGTTCCGACTGGAAAAAAATTACTCTCACTTTCTTGAGTTACAGGGGTTAACGGCATTTCACCTAGTTGAGGTTGATGATTACCAGTACTGGCCTTATATTCACGAAAAGGGGCGAATAATTCTAGTTCTCCATCGAATCGATCACCTACATTCACCAATCCCGCAGGGTTAATCGCAGCAGCGGCAATAGCATCTTGAACCTGTGCCGTACCTGCACCTGCCATCGCTTTATTTCTTGCGCCGTATCCATGTGCAAAATAGCCGTTGGTGGCATTAGAAATTTGAGGAATTGCAGTAAGCGCAATTATGGCTAAGCCGGTTGTTGATAAATGGTATTTTTTTTGAAGCATCACTGGATTCCATTTGCACTATATTGGTGCTTATCCTAACAATTGTTAATTAGGCTAGTGAAACGATGATTAGGCATTAATGTATCTTAAAAAAGCATTTAGGCGTAACGTTTGTTGAATTGCACCCAAAACTGACCCACCAGAAGTAGTCATTGGCATCGTCAATTGACCCACGTCAATCATGATTACCCTGTTAACCAAAACACAGGGGAAAGGAGTGCTAAACGTGGCCATATTAAGCAAAATCAGACGCTGGTATTTTCGTGACCAGCTTTCATTAAGAAGAAATTTCAAGGCGCACCGGTTTTTCCAGAAATACGATTCGCCGTTATCTTCGAAACGCAACAGTCGAGCCGATTTATCCTGCGCGTCAAACACCGAGTAAACTCGATCCCTATGCGGATAAATTAGCCAACTGGCTAAAACAAAATCTCACCCTGCCGCGTAAACAGCGACGAACCCTGAAGCAAATGCATTCAGATCTCTGTGTATTAGGTTTTGAAGGCTCTTATGATCGGGTCGCCAAATTTGCCCAAAAATGGCGCCTGTCACAACAAACATTGAATCAAACCGCAGGTAAGCATACTTACATCCCTTTAAGATTTTTGCCGGGTGATGCTTTTCAGTTTGACTGGAGTGAAGACTAGGCTGTCGTGGTGGGTGAGCGTGTCAAATTACAAATTG
>JBEGMT010000089.1:0-4310 GCA_041182925.1 Pseudomonadota bacterium
GGTGCCGATCATGCTCAGACTTTTGAAGTCAAATGCACTATTTCAATTAATCAAATGAGTAGCACTGGTGTCGGTATCTCTCGTAAAAGAGCCGAGCAGGCTGCGGCAGACACGATGTTAAATCTTCTACAAAATCAAAACACATGAATTGCGGATATGTCGCTTTAATCGGTAGACCCAATGTCGGTAAATCGACCTTGATGAATCATTTGTTGGGTCAAAAACTCAGCATCACCTCACGTAAACCACAAACTACCCGGCACCGGATTTTAGGGATTAAAACCACCGAAGCAGGGCAGGCGATTTTTATGGATACCCCAGGTATGCATCAAGATGAGCAGAAGGTGCTTAATCGCTATCTGAATAAAACTGCAGACAGCACTTTGTTGGGTGTCAACGTGGTGGTCTGGTTGTTGGATGGATTGTATTGGCATGACTACGACGAGAAGATTTTTAAGAAGCTGGAACAAGCCGGTTTGCCGGTAATTTTGGTGGTCAATAAAATCGACAAAATCAAAGACAAGGAAGCGGTATTGGCTTTTTTCGCTGAAGCCAAAGAAAAATATCCGTTTGAACAAATCGTTCCAGTGTCGGCGTTGAAAAGCCAGAATTTGGACGTTTTGGAGCAACAAATCATGGCCTTGTTGCCTGAATCGGATTTGATTTACCCAGAGGATCAAATTACCGATAGACCAGAACGTTTTTTCGCTGCTGAAATCGTTCGTGAAAAACTGACTCGACGCTTGGGTGATGAATTGCCTTATGCGTTGACGGTCGAAATTGAGCGATATGAAGAGCACCCTGAGCTTTGCAAAATTTACGCGGCGATTTTAGTCGAGCGTAACAGTCAAAAAAGCATTGTGATTGGTAAACAAGGTGAAATGCTGAAAAAAATCGGCACCGAAGCTCGATTAGATATCGAAAAACTGATTGGCCAAAAAGTTTATTTACAGCTTTGGGTAAAAGTGAAAAAAGGCTGGTCAGATAATGAACGCGCTTTACAAAGTTTGGGCTTCGTCGACACGATTGATTAATGGATGAAGCGGTTGTTTATCTTCAGCCTGCTTATATTCTGCAGCATCGACCCTATCGCGAAACCAGTTTATTGCTAGAGGTTTTTACCCGCGATTTTGGTTTGATTTCGGTGCTTGCCAAAGGGGTCCGCAAAGAAAAGTCCAAAACAGCTGGTTTATTGTTACCGTTTAGTTTGTTGCAAATTTCCTATCTCGATAAAAACGAACTCAAGCTGTTAACCAACGCTGAATTTTTGGAAGCCCATGATTTGCAGCGATTAGGCTTATATTGCGGCTTTTATGTCAACGAGTTGCTACAGCGTTTTTTGCACAAACACGACCCCAATCCAGCGTTATTTGTCCGCTATCAGCAGTGTTTACAAGCTTTATTGACTGATGAGAATATCGAACAAACCCTACGCTACTTCGAGTTAGATTTATTAGAACAAGCTGGCTATGCCATAGAGTTGGATGTTGATAGTCGCAGTGGTAAACCGGTTCAAACCGAGCGACTTTATCAGTTTGAGGCCAACTTAGGCATGGTTGAGCACAGCACAGGCATTGATGGCCGAACTTTATTAGCCATTTCGGAACGAAGCGTGCTGGATTCTGTCTCATTAAATCAAGCAAAACAATTATTACGCACTTTACTGGCGCAGCATTTACAAGGTAAGCCCTTAAAAAGTCGGGCGGTGCTGGCCAAGGTTATTAAATATTTATAAACACAATAGGTTATGGAAAAACAAAGCATTTTATTAGGCGTTAACATTGATCACGTTGCCACCATTCGTAAAGCAAGAGGCACCCGCTATCCCGAGTTGATTCAAGCCGCTTTAGTCGCTGAGCAGGCTGGTGCTGACGGCATCACTGCCCATTTACGCGAAGATAGACGCCACATTCAAGATCGCGACATTGATTTGCTAAAACAAATGCTCCACAGCCGTTTAAATTTGGAAATGGCCGTCACTGATGCAATGCTGACCATCGCCACAGAAGTTCGCCCTGAAGCTTGTTGTTTAGTGCCGGAGAAACGCGAAGAATTGACGACTGAAGGTGGTTTAGATGTTGCGGGATCACCAGAACGAATGCGTGAAGCTTGTCAGGCGCTTGCGGCAGTGGATATTGAGGTGTCTTTGTTTATTGACCCTGAGTTTAAACAAATTGAAGCCGCTGTTAAAGCCGGTGCGCCAGTGATTGAGTTACACACTGGCCGCTATGCCGACGCTGAAACCAAGCATTTACAAGCTCAAGAATTACAACGCATTTGTGAAGCGGCCGCCTATGCTCATCAGTTAGGTTTGCAAGTCAATGCCGGACACGGTTTGAATTTTCACAATGTCGAAGCGATTTGCCAGATTCCGCAAATTGTCGAGTTAAATATCGGTCATTCAATTATTGCTCAAGCGATTTTCTCAGGCTTAGACCAAGCGGTGCGGGATATGAAACAAATCATGCGTGCAGCGCGAGGTGGGGTTGTTAGCTGATTTTAAGGCTTTAAACTGTGTTTCTGTTATTCCCTAGGAATCCCTTAATCTCTAAGTTATCTGTTATCTGATAACGCTAAACTCGAGGGATTCATAGCGGGATGACAGAATAAAAGTAACTGAGCAATTTCAAAAATTACTTTTGCAGAAGTGAGCTTATTGTTTAGTGTGAGATTAAACCGTGTTTTTGCATACGGTAAAGCAATGTGTCTCTGGAAATACCCAGTAGCCGTGCTGATTTACTACGATTACCGTTAGTTCTGTTCAATGCTTGATGAATCATATTGGCTTCAAGCTGGTCAAGCTGCAAACCGGCTTCTGGCAAGATAAAGCTTTCGCTGTTTGCGGTTTCATTGGTAGGTATAAATTCATCAGGCAAATGTTCAACTTCAACCACTTTACCCGGTAGCAAAATACATAAGCGTTCGCAAAGATTGCGTAATTCACGAATGTTGCCGGGCCATTTATATTGATTAAGGGCTTTCGCGGTCTGTTTGCTTAATGAGGGTATTTCCAAACCATGTGATGTAGCAAATAGCGTGAAAAAATGTTGAGCTAATCGTTCTATATCTTCGTTACGTTGCTTGAGTGGTGGTAACTCTAATGGCACGACATTCAGACGAAAATACAGGTCGCGGCGAAACTCGCCCGCCAAGACCAAACTGTTTAAATCAGCGTTAGTTGCAGCAATAATCCGGATATCGAGAATATCGGGTTTGTTACCGCCAATAGGCATTGATTCACCATTTTCTAGGAATCGTAATAATTTTGACTGGACACTGAGCGGTAGTGAGTTGATTTCATCAAGAAATAAAGTGCCGCCATTCGCGGCTTCAAACAGCCCTTGTTTGTCAGATACTGCACCAGTAAATGCACCTTTTTTATGACCAAAAATTTCTGATTCCACCAAGCCTTCGGGGAGAGCTGCGCAATTCAGAGTAATGAACGGTCTGTTTGCACGAGGGCTATCTTGTTGAATAGCGCGCGCTAATACTTCTTTACCTGTGCCGGTTTCGCCTTTGATTAATACCGTGACATCAGTAGCAGCAACCACACGGGCGCTACGAATTAAAGCTTCAAGGGCTGGAGATTCGCCAATAATCGAATTGAAATTAGTCATGAAAACCTCTTAAAACGTCATGATATGTTCAACTTTCATCGGATTGAGCGATGGGAAAGCAGCTAATAATGCGAATAATATAAACAGAATGCCGACAGCATATTTGAAATATTGGGCTCTTGATAAGCGTGTTAATAAAGGAGTTATGACACCAACGCCCATGACTGCAGGTAAGGTGCCAATCCCGAAGCAAAACATGGTGATTGCGCTGTGCACAATATTGCCCGTTGTTGCGGCTAATGCCAATGCAGTGTAGATCAGACCACAAGGCAACCAGCCCCAAATCATGCCGAACATTAAGGCTTGACCGTTATTTTTTACTGGAATCAGTTTCCGTCCAAACGGTTCGATGATTTTCCAAAAACGGGTGCCGAGTTTCTCAATGTAAGCAAAACGTGGAAACCAGCCGGCGAGATATAAACCCGCGCCAGTCATCACTAATGCCGAGAAAATTTGTAATAAGCGATGTGCTTGGCCTTGCGTGAAAGGCAAGCTTAAAAATCCCGCCATGACCCCAACTAACAAACCCGCTAACCCATAACTGGTAATCCGACCCAGGTTATAGCTAAAAACAATCGTCAATAATCTGAATTTACTTTTGCGAATTTCAGGACTAAGGCTAAAGGTTAATGTGCCAATAATGGAACCGCACATACCGATGCAATGTAAGCTGCTAAACAGCCCCATCATTAT
>JBEGMT010000090.1:0-6048 GCA_041182925.1 Pseudomonadota bacterium
GTTTGATAACAATAAACAAGTTTTCGATGCCGAAATTATTTTCGAACTCGCCAAACAAATGGCTTAAGCCATGATCCAGCGCTTGGAAACGCTACGCCAAGATGCTATTGCCTGTTTCCAGGCCGGTATCACTGCAGCCGATCCTTGTGTGGCGGTAAAGCGTCAATTGCACTTTGATCAGCGTGGTTTGCAAATCGCTGAGCGTTGCGGTGATTGGCAACGGATTCATTTAATCGCCTTTGGTAAAGCGGCTACAGCAATGCTTAGAGCAGCGATGGATATTATTCCTAACCAATACCTTGCCAGTACTCCGATTGCTGTCACTAATGATGAAAATCTCTGCCAACTTGAAAATGCTTTGGTCATTACCAGCGGCCATCCGCTACCCGATCAACGTGGTTTAGCGGCGGCTGGAATCATTGCCGAGCAATTAAAAAGCGCTCAACGCGGCGATTTGGTTGTGTGTTTAATTTCTGGTGGTGGTTCGGCATTATTGCCCTACCCCGTTACAGGGATTAGTCTTGATGACAAAATTGCTGCCACACAATTATTACTAAACAGCGGCGCTGACATTAATCAAATCAATTGTGTGCGTAAGCATTGCTCACAACTGAAAGGCGGTGGTCTGGCTCGCTTAGCCGCTCCAGCCGATTTACATGCACTGATTTTGTCGGATGTACTCGGTGATGATTTAAGCACGATTGCCAGTGGCCCATGCGTTGCTGATCCCAGCACTTTTGCTGATGCGATAGCGCTATTAAACCAATATGCGGTTTGGGACCAAACTCCGGACAGTGTCAAACAACATTTACAAGCAGGCGCCGCGGGTTTACAGGCCGAAACGCCAAAAGCTAACGATGCAATTTTTGCTAATTGCTCGCATACATTAATCGGCAGCAATACCATCAGTGTTGATGCCGCAGTTAACGCCGCCAAACAAAAAAACTATCAAATCCATTTAATTAACCAACCATTGATTGGCGAAGCCCGCTTAGCCGCTGAAACAATGGCGAAACAGGCAAAACAATTATTAGACAACGGTTTGGAGCAAGCAACTGCCGTCATCGCTGGCGGTGAAACCACGGTTAGTTTAAGCAAGCAACACGGTCAAGGCGGCAGAAATCAGGAACTGGCTTTGGCATTTGCTTTAAGTGCTGAAGATTTAGGACTGAATGGCGAATGGTGTTTTTTAAGCGCTGGCACTGATGGTCGCGATGGTCCCACCGATGCCGCTGGCGGTATTGTCGATAGCCAGACTTTAAAGCGACTTAAGTTAGCCAACATTGATGCCAAACATCAGCTAAATCAACACAATAGCTACCCCACCTTACAAGCCGCGAACGATTTATTAATAACAGGCGCAACCGGCACCAACGTCGCCGACTTGCAAATTTTAATGTTATTGCCAAATAATCAGAAAAACCACCTAGGAGAACAGCATGTTTAACAAATCGATGACCATTGAAGGTTTTGATAATGAATTATTCAAGGCAATGGAACAGGAGCGCCAACGCCAAGAAGACCATATCGAACTGATCGCTTCAGAAAACTACGCCAGCCCACGGGTATTGGAAGCACAAGGCTCATTATTAACCAATAAATATGCCGAAGGTTATCCTGAGAAACGCTATTACGGTGGTTGTGAGTATGTTGATATTGTTGAACAATTAGCTATCGACCGCGCTAAAGAGTTGTTTGGTGCTGACTATGCCAATGTGCAGCCGCATTCAGGTTCGCAAGCTAATATGGCAGTCTTCATGTCGTTGATTCAACCCGGTGACACCATTTTAGGTTTGAGTTTGGCCGATGGCGGCCATTTAACCCATGGCGCTAAACCGAATTTCTCTGGCAAAATTTACAATGCGGTTCAATACGGTTTAAATGCAGAAACCGGTGAAATCGATTACGACCAAGTCGAAGCTTTAGCTTTGGAACATAAACCTAAATTAATCATCGCTGGCTTTTCAGCGTATTCACGGATTTGGGATTGGCAGCGTTTTAGAGAAATTGCCGATCAAGTCGGTGCTTATTTACTGGTTGATATGGCGCACGTTGCCGGTTTGGTAGCGGCGGGTTTATATCCAAATCCGGTGCCATTTGCTGATGTTGTTACCAGCACCACCCATAAATCCTTACGTGGCCCACGCGGTGGTTTGATTCTGTGCAAAAGCAATCCTGAATTGGAGAAAAAAATTAACTCCAACATTTTCCCAGGCATTCAAGGTGGTCCATTGATGCACGTTATCGCGGCTAAAGCGGTGGCGTTTAAAGAAGCATTAACCCCAGAGTTCAAAATCTATCAACAGCAAGTGATTAAAAATGCTCAAGCGATGGCTGAAGTATTTATCAAACGCGGCTTTGATGTGGTTTCTGGTGGTACAGACAATCATTTAATGCTGGTGTCATTAGTGGCTAAAGGTATTACCGGCAAAGCCGCTGACGCTGCATTAGGTAAAGCCCATATCACGGTTAATAAAAATGCTGTGCCCAATGACCCACAGTCACCATTTGTCACCAGTGGCATTCGTGTTGGTACGCCAGCCCCAACCTCGCGCGGCTTTAAAGAAGACCAAGTCCGTGAAATCGCGCATTGGATGTGCGATGTGATGGAAAACATTGACGATGAAACAGTCATTGCTGCGACTCGCGATAAAGTCAGCTTATTGTGTGCGCGGTTTCCGGTTTATCAAGCTTAATACTTGGCTATTGCTAATTAAATTATTTTTATTATTGTTTGGAATTAACCAATATGTCCGACATTGAAATTGCCCAACAGGCAAAAATGCGCCCTATCATCGACTTAGCCGGTGAAAAATTCGCAATTCCCGCCGAACATCTCGACCCGTATGGGCATTACAAAGCCAAAATTTCTTTGGAATACGTCAATAGCTTGAAAGATAAATCTGATGGTAAATTGATTTTAGTCACAGCGATTAGCCCTACACCGGCTGGCGAAGGTAAAACCACCACCACGGTTGGCTTGGGCGACGCCTTAAACCGCTTGGGCAAAAAAACCATCATGTGTTTGCGTGAGCCATCTTTAGGGCCTTGTTTTGGTGTTAAAGGTGGTGCGGCTGGCGGCGGTTATTCGCAAGTGGTGCCGATGGAAGACATCAATTTGCACTTTACCGGTGATTTTCATGCGATTGGCGTTGCGCATAATTTATTGTCGGCTTTGATTGATAACCATATCAACCACGGCAATGCTTTAGACATCGATCCACGCCGCATCCAATGGAAGCGAGTGATTGACATGAATGACCGCGCGTTGAGGAAAATCACCATTGGTCAAGGCGGTGTCGCTAACGGTTTTCTGCGTGAAGATGGTTTTGATATTGTTGTTGCATCAGAAGTAATGGCGATTTTGTGTTTAGCAACCAGTCGTGCTGATTTGAAAGCCCGTTTAGGTCGAATTGTGATTGGCTATAAAACCGATAAAGTCACCCCCGTTTATGCCAGCGATTTAAACGCTCATGGTGCAATGGCAGCCTTGTTAAAAGACGCGATTAAACCGAATTTGGTACAAACTTTAGAAAATAATCTAGCAATTATTCATGGTGGGCCGTTTGCTAATATCGCTCACGGTTGCAATACCGTAACCGCAACTAAAACTGCGCTGAAACTAGCCGATTACGCTGTCACTGAAGCCGGTTTTGGCGCTGACTTAGGTGCTGAGAAGTTTCTCGATATTAAGTGCCGGATGTCTGGCCTAAAACCATCAGCCGTGGTTTTAGTTGCGACCGTTAGAGCACTGAAATTCCATGGTGGCGTTGCCAAAGATGCACTCAATGTTGAAAACCTGGACGCTTTAGAGGCCGGTTTTGCCAATTTAGAACGTCATCTCAGTAATATCACCAATCATTACGGTTTACCTTGTGTGGTTTGTATTAACCATTTCAGTTTTGACAGCGATGCCGAAATTGCTTTGTTACAGCAAAAATGTGAAGCCTTAGGTGCAAAATGTGTGGTGTCTAAACATTGGGCTAACGGCGGCGCAGGTGCAGAACAATTGGCGCAGGCGGTTTTAGACATTATTGACCACCGCGAACCTGGCTTTAGCTATGTCTATGACGACGAATTGCCGCTATTGGGTAAAATCGAAGCGATTGCGACTAAGTTATACGGCGCGGCTAAAGTTTCCGCCAGCCCTAAAGTCTTGAGTGAGATTAAAGCGTTGCAAGCCAATTACGGTCAATTCCCGATTTGTATGGCGAAAACTCAAATGTCATTCTCAACCAATCCTAATGCCAAAGGTGCGCCATCAGGTCACACCGTAGAAATTAGCGAAGTACGTTTGGCCAATGGCGCTGGATTTATCGTTGCTATTGCTGGCGATATGATGACTATGCCAGGTTTGCCAAAAATCCCTGCTGCTGAACGAATTGATATTAGTGATGATGGGGTGATTAGCGGTTTGTTTTAACCAGCCACTAAAACGCTAGACAATAAAAAGCCGAAGTTAAAAAACTTCGGCTTTTTTGTAGATTTAGATTTTTTAAGACTTAACGAATCAAACTTAACAACACACCCGCAGCAACCGCAGAACCGATAACACCCGCAACATTCGGCCCCATCGCATGCATCAATAAGAAGTTGTATGGATTGGTTTCTTGACCGACTTTATTAGCAACCCTAGCCGCCATCGGTACCGCCGAAACACCCGCCGCACCAATTAATGGATTAATCGGGGTACTGCTAAAACGATTCATCAATTTAGCCATCAATACGCCACTTGCTGTACCGATAGCAAAGGCAATAGCGCCTAAACCTAAGATACCCAAAGTTTCCATTTTCAAAAATGCTTCAGCGCTCAATTTTGAACCGACTGATAAGCCCAAGAAAATTGTCACAATGTTAATTAATTCGTTTTGTGCAGTTTTGCTTAAACGATCTACAACGCCACAAGCATTCATTAAATTGCCTAAACAAAACATCCCGACTAAAGGTGCAGCAGAAGGCAATAATAAGGCCGTTAAAACCACTAACATCAATGGGAACACAATTTTTTCTGTTTTACCAACAATTCTAAGCTGTTGCATTTCAATATTGCGCTCTTCGATTGTTGTTAATGCCCGCATGATCGGCGGCTGAATTAATGGAACTAAAGCCATATATGAATAGGCTGCAACCGCAATCGCACCGAGTAATTCCGGTGCTAATTTAGAAGCTACATAAATCGCAGTAGGGCCATCGGCCCCACCGATAATAGCGATAGCTGCAGCTTGTTTTAAGCTAAACTCCATGCCCGGTAACACATTCATGGCTAAAGCACCAAATAAGGTGGCAAAAATGCCAAATTGCGCAGCTGCTCCAAGTAATAAAGTTTTGGGATTGGCTAACATTGGGCCAAAATCGGTCATTGCCCCAACACCCATAAAGATTAATAGTGGGAATATACCCGCTTTGATGCCGCCATACATGAAGTAAAGAATACCGCCTTCATCAATCATGCCAGCAACCGGAATGTTACTAAGAATGGCACCAAAACCAATTGGCAACAGCAGCAAAGGTTCAAAGTCTTTTTTAATAGCTAGGAACAGCAGCACAAAACCAACTAGCATCATAATGGCTTGAGGCCCTGTAAAGTTGTAGAGGCCAGTGCTTTCCCACAACAGTCTGATATTTTCCATGGATTTTCTTTATCGTTTATTTTGCTGCAAAATATCAGCCCCATTAAATTGGAGCTAATTTGCTAAAGGGTTACTAATACGTCACCAACAGCTACCGAATCGCCTTGTCTGACATTCACTTCAGTGACGATACCCGCCACTTTTGCGCGAATTTCGGTTTCCATTTTCATCGCTTCCATCACAATCACGACATCACCTTCGGCAATATGTGAACCAACATTAACCATGACTTTTAAAATGACACCAGCTAATGGTGAAACCACAAAGCCACTACCGGTAACAATCGGTGGTGTAATCACTAAATCAGGGCCAACTGGCGCCGCTGCTTTAACGGTAATGTCAGCACCCGCTGGACCAACTGCGACATTAAAGCTTTTGCCATCGACATTCACAGTATAAGTTTCTGTTGGACCAGTTG
>JBEGMT010000091.1:0-5323 GCA_041182925.1 Pseudomonadota bacterium
GTATTTAAAAAATCCAGAATACCTGTCGCGTGTTCAACAACGCGCAGAACCTTACCTTTATTTCATCTTGAATGAAATTGAAGCCAAAAACATACCTGGCGAAATGGCTTTACTGCCGGTCGTAGAAAGCGCATTCAGACCTGACGCCCAATCACCTGCTCAAGCGTCTGGTCTTTGGCAGTTCATCCCACCGACAGGTCGGTTATATGGTTTAAAACAAAACAGCTGGTACGATGGCCGCCGCGATGTGGTTGAATCGACCCAAGCAGCCACCACTTTTTTAAAACAACTCAGCGAAAGCTTTAATAACGATTGGTTGTTAGCACTAGCTTCTTACAATGCGGGCAAAGGCAACATCAAAAATGCGGTTGATAGAAACAGCTATCGCGGCCTACCAACTGATTTTTGGTCATTAGATCTAAACAGCGAAACATCGGCTTATGTCCCGCGTTTATTAGCAATTGCCAAAATTTTTGCCAATCCGCAAAAATACAACGTCAATTTACATAAATTTCCAAACGAACCTTATTTTGAACTAGTCGACATTAAGTCACAGATTGATTTAGGTAAAGCAGCAGAAATGGCGCAAACCACCACTGACGACTTATTTAAGCTTAATCCAGGCTTTAATCGCTGGAGCACCGACCCAACTGGGCCTCACCGCTTATTAATCCCAATCAGCAAAGCTGATAGCTTCAAAGAAAAATTAGCTGAATTGCCACACAATGAACGCGTGCAATGGAAACACCATACCGTTACTGGCCGTGACAATCTGAATTCAATTGCCAAAAAACACAACACCACTGTCGACGAAATCAAGCAAGTTAATCACTTAGATGATGATACGGTCGCACAAGGCAAAACCCTGCTAATTCCAACCTCTTATCAATCGTTAAAAGGCGAAGCAGTTGAATCCTTGACTAGCGCGAGCAGCACACAACAACCGTCAAAACAGACATATAACATCAAAAAGGGTGACACTTTAGGGGAAATTGCTGACCGTTTTTCAGTTGATACTGATGATTTAATCAATTGGAACAAACTAGGTAAAAAAGCCGCGATTAAACCCGGCCAAACTTTGGTGATTAAAAAATCCGGTGCGATTACCTTGGCATCAACCGCGCCAGCCTTTAAACAAATCAGTTACACCGTTAAATCAGGTGACTCTTTAGCTGAAGTAGCGAAAAAGTTTAATGTTGACGTCAGCGACTTACGTAAATGGAATAGTCTCGGCAAAAACCATAGCAACCTAAAACCTGGGGCTAAATTAAAAATCACTGTCGAAACACATCACGCTTCTAGCTAAATCAAACTAACGGTGTCTAAGCCTGTAGCTTAGGCACCGCTTGCAACAAAGTCTTAGTGTAATCATGCTGAGGCGACATCAAAACCTGCTCAACCCCGCCCTGCTCGACAATCTGCCCCTGATACATCACCGCCACCTGATCAGCCATTTCCGCTACCACGCCCAAATTGTGGGTGATTAACAAATAACTTAAGCCTTGTTGCTGTTGCAGCGCTTTCAATAAACTAATAATTTGCGCTTGCACCGACACATCTAAAGCACTGGTCGGCTCATCACAAATAATCAATTTCGGCTTAACCGCCAAAGCCCGAGCAATACAAATCCGTTGCCGCTGACCACCCGAAAACTCATGTGGATAACGTAAAGCGGCATCCACAGGTAAATCAACTTGCCGCAATAAATCTGCCACAATTTGTTGCCGCTGTTCACGATCGATTTCCGGTCTTAAAGCCAACAAACCTTCAGCAATAATATCGCCAACCAACATCCGTGGATTCATCGCCGCAAATGGGTCTTGGAAAATAATCTGCATCTCGGCGCGTTGCTGGCGTAAAGCCTCGCCTTGCAACTGGGTTAAATCCGCACCGTTCAGCCACATAGTACCCGCTGTTGCCGGAATCAAATTTAACAAAGCTTTGCCTAAACTGGTTTTGCCACAACCCGACTCACCCACCAGCGCCAGCGTCGAGCCTTGGCGCAATTCAAAACTGACACCATCCACCGCTTTGATATGCCCAACCACACGCTGAAACAAACCTTTCTTGATTGGATAATAGACTTTGAATTGCTCAACCTTTAATAAAGGCTGATTAGCGTTTGGCGTTTTGCCCAAACAGCTCGCCATCCTCGGCAAAGCCGCCAACAACTTCAAACTGTAAGGATGTTTAGCTTGTTGAAAAAACTCGCTAGTGCTGGCCGTTTCGACGATTTTACCTTGCTGCATCACCGCGATTCGATCGGCGATATTGGATACCAAAGCCAAATCATGACTAATCAACCACAAAGCCATGCCAGTTTTGTGCTGAATATTTTTCAGCAACAGCAAAATTTGCGCTTGTATCGTCACATCCAAAGCCGTGGTTGGCTCGTCAGCAATCAACAAATCCGGCTTACCGGCCA
The DNA here is from genome assembly GCA_041182925.1 of Pseudomonadota bacterium. Lineage (GTDB taxonomy): Bacteria > Pseudomonadota > Gammaproteobacteria > Methylococcales > Methylomonadaceae > Methylomonas. The sequence continues at coordinate 2,426 of JBEGMT010000091.1, forward strand.
ACGCCATCGCAATCATCACCCGCTGTCGTTGCCCACCAGACAATTGATGCGGATAGGCGTTAATTCGGGTTTCTGGACTAGGAATTTCCACCTGCGCCAATAAATCCAATACTTGCTGCTTTACTTGCTCGGCAGACAATTGAAAATGAATCTTCAACACTTCGGCAATCTGTGCGCCAATCGTCATCACCGGATTTAACGACGACATTGGATCTTGAAAAATAAAACCAATCCGTCGGCCACGAAACTGACAAAAATCGATTTCGGGGATTTTTAAAATATCGTCATCGCCTAGCTGAATGCTATCAGCGCCCATAGTTGCCACATTGGGCAATAAACGCATCACCGCTAATGCAGTGAGCGATTTACCTGAACCGGATTCGCCGACTAGGGCGAAGGTTTCACCAGCAAAAACCTCAAAACTAACTTGATCAACAACTTTGTTTTGATTAAAGGCAACCGTTAACTGATTAATAGCCAATAAACTTTTAGCCACGTTCCGCTCTCCTCGGATCAAACGCATCCCTAACACTATCAGCAAACAAATTAGCCGCTAACACCAAGCTAAACATAAACACAAACGCCGCCGCCAATGACCACCAAACCACCGGCTCTCTTGCCATTTCCAGCCGCGCACCATTAATCATATTGCCCCAGCTATGCGTCGTAGGGTCAACGCCGATGTTGATATAAGACAACACTGCTTCAGCTAATACCAATGAACTAAAATCCAACACCACTGAAATCAAAACAATATGCATGACGTTGGGCAGAATGTGGCGGTATAAAATCATGGCCGGTTTAACCCCCAAAGCTTGCGCGGCTTGTACATATTCCATTTCCCGTAACTTTAAGGTTTCAGCGCGAAGCATTCGGCATAAACCGGTCCAGCTGGTGACGCCTAAAATCAGACATAAAAACAGCAAGCGCATATCGGCGCGGACTAATAAATTATTGAAATCTTCGGCATGGTTGGTCATGTAAACCTGCACCATTAAGATTGACGCGGCGATAAGTAACACACTGGGGATTGAGTTTAGCGTGGTGTAGGTAAATTGAATCAGGTCATCAATCCAGCCTTTAAAAAATCCGGCCATGATGCCAAACACTATCGCTAATGGCAGCATCACCAAGGTAGTTAAACAACCAATCACCAAGCCCGTGCGGATGCTTTTTAAGGCTTGATAAAACACATCTTCACCGACTTTATCGGTACCAAAGACATGGTAATCATTCGACAACAGCCACAAACTATAAGTCAGCGTAATCACCACGCTTAATACCAACCAAACCGCTTTAGCGCTCGGTGGTTGCCATAACAAATGGCGATTGGGTTTAGTCAGTAACCAAATTAATAAACCTAATACGCCTCCCATTTTCACAGTAGCCAAACTGGCTTTAGTGACTACATCCGCCATCAAATCAGTATCTGGATTTTGTAAATGTGCGCCGCCGTGTTTTAGTCGTGGATAATCCCAGCGAGTAGAACCATCAAGCTGGGTAATGGTTTCTTTACTGTATAAATAAGCGGCAAATGGCTCAGAATAGGTTTTTTCACCATGCGCTCTCATCGCATCACAAGCACGGTCTAAAACGCTGATGGCTTCGTTGCCGTTGCTTTCGGTGTTTTTAAAATGGATCGAATCGAGCAAACCTATCAATCCAAAACACAGCAATAAGGTTAAGGTCGCCATTGCTACTGGACTACTAACCAGTTTAATCAACGGCCGCCGCATAGGTAGCTGACGCGATAAATACCAAACCAAGCCCAACGAAGCCACGACCAACAAATAAATCAGCGCATCAGTCCATAACACTAACATCAGCTTAACCTCACGCGCGGGTCAACTAAGGTGTAGGAAATATCAGTTAACAACAAACCCGCGATGTATAAAACCGAACCTAAAAACACCATAGAACGGACAATCGCAAAATCTTGGCGATTAATCGCATCAATGGTGTAACTGCCTAAACCGGGGATGCTGAAAAACGATTCCATAATCAAGCTACCCATGAACAACAGCGGTAAAACCACCACTACACCAGTTAGAATAGGAATCATGGCGTTTTGCAAAACGTGTTTAAACAAGACTTGGGTTTCGCTAAGACCTTTGGCGCGAGCGGTGCGGACATAGTCTTTTTCGACCTCTTCTAAAAACAAACTCCGATACCAACGCACACCCGATCCAATCCCCGCCACCACGCTAATCATCACTGGCAAAATCAGAAACTTGATCGCCGACCAACCCGAGTCATAACCGGAAATCGGCACCCATTTCAGTAATTTACCAATCAGAAATTGGCCACCGATGATGTAAAACAACGACGAAATCGACATCAACATCACTAATAACACGCTACCACCAAGCTCCAAGTAGCTGTTGCGGAATAACACCATGAATAAAGCCAAACTGATATTGACCAACAAACCCACGATTAATGACGGCAAAGCCAAAGCCAAACTTGGCCACATCCGCTGTTGAATATCGGCACCGATATTGCGGCCGCTGTCTGAAATGCCGAAATCGAATAAAAATAAGTTAATCGATTTTTGATAAAAAATAGTGGTAGTGAGTTGCTTAGCGCCTTGTTCATCACGATTAAATAACAACGGTAAATCATAACCGTGTTGATGCTTCCAATTAGCAATCGCTTGTTCGGTGACCCGCTTTTGCCCTAATTGCATTCGCGCCATGTCATCAGGGCTGTTGACGACAAAAAACAGTACGAAAGTCAGCACATTAACGGCCATTAATAAAGGCAAGGCGTAAAGCAAACGGCGTATCAAATAGTTAATCATTTTGCGTCTCCTGTTGACGACGGCGATAAGCTCGAATCACCGGCCAGACTAAACCCGCCAATCCTAAGCCCATCACAATCACTGGCCAAAATTGCGCC
>JBEGMT010000092.1:0-3200 GCA_041182925.1 Pseudomonadota bacterium
TCCATAGAATTCAATCAATTGGAAATATGGAAGCCTATTTTTCAAAAATTGAGAACGAACTTAGAAATGAATTAATTCATCTAAAAACTCAAAGCAATAATTAGCACGTAGAATGTCGTGAGTTTAGAAATTACGAAAAGTAATGTTTTACTATCCCAATAGAGCCCAAGCCATCCGTATCCAACAAACCTTATCAACACTGTATCAAGGCATAGGAGCACGTAGACTGGGGTGAGGTCACGAACCCCAGCAATTAGTCGGTTTGCCATCCATCGTTCACTAATTGCCTAATTCGAAATCAACCCAGCAAGTATTGATCTTATAATAGACTCTCAAACAGGCTAATCGCTGAGGATGACCCGTGAGCAAGAAAGTTATTATTATCGCCGGACCCAATGGTGCAGGAAAAACTACATTTGCCCGTGCGTTTTTACCCCAAGAAGCTGAGTGTCCACGCTTTATAAATGCCGATTTGATCGCAGCCGGTTTATCACCATTTGCTCCTGAACTGGAAGCTTTTAAAGCTGGGCGTTTGATGTTGGGTGAAATTGCCGCCTGCACTGCTAAAGGAGAAAGCTTTAGTTTTGAAACCACGTTGTCAGGATTGGTCTATTTACGGCAAATCAAACACTGGCGTCAGACTGGCTATCATGTCGCCCTGTTTTTTCTGACTTTGCCCTCACCGGAATTGGCAATTTCACGAGTAGCTGAACGCGTCAAGCAGGGAGGACACGATATTCCTGAGCATGTGATTCGTCGACGTTTTTTGGCTGGTAAAAACAATTTTGAAAAATATTATCGTCATGCGGTTGATACATGGGCGCTCTATGACAATTCCGATAATAATTTAGTATTGATCGAATGGGGAGAGAAATAATGGCAAAGCAAGACTTAAAATACGCAAAAGATAAAGACCTAGTGGCTTCTTTTACAGCAATGAAACGAGCGGCAGAAATGGCTCGTCAGTTGGCCATACAAACTGGAACCAGTATTGTGATTATGAAAGATCAACAAATAGTCCATGTGACTGCTGAGCAGCTCCGGCAAGAACATCAGGTTTGATCGTAAAATCACACCAAGCATCCATAATTGTCAGCTTAAGTTTGGACGTTTACGGCTAATCTACTAGCGCCCCACCACCCCCAACCTAACCGCAATATGCGCCAGCTCCGCCGCCGTTTCTACCTGCAATTTTTTCTTAATCTGCGTTGCATAATTGGCAACGGTTTTTTGCCCTAGACACAATTGATCAGCGACTTTATTCACCGTTAAACCTTGCGCCAGCAGATTAAACACATCAAATTCTCGCGGTGAAAGACCGTCAATAATGGTCTGATAATCATCGCTAAGCACTTGTTCTGGATTAGCTTTAAGCAATCCCCGCTCAATATAACAGTTGCCCTCCATAATCACGCTAATCGCTTCTGATAACAGCTCCGGTGCGCCATTTTTACTGAGATAGCCTTTAGCACCGGCGGCTAAAGCCCGTTGCACATAGACTTGTTCGTGATGAACGCTAAACACCAAAATCCGTGCTTGTGGGTCGCGTTGCATAATCCGCCGTATCGTTTCCAAGCCGCCAATGCCGGGCATCGACAAATCCATCACCATCATATCCGGCTGTAATTCTTGATAAAGCTGAATCGCCTGTTCGCCTCGCTCGGCTTCGGCAACTACTTCGATATGCTCATCGGCAGCTAACAACATACTAAAACCAGCACGCACCACGGCATGATCGTCTACCAGAATAATTTTGATTTTGTCACTCATGCTAACGGTATCCTTGCTGTAATCGTCATGCCGGCTTGCGGTTTAGAAACCACGATCAGCTCACCATCTAAAGAACGAATCCGCTCTTTGATGCCTAATAAGCCAAAACCACGGGTTAAGGTTTGTAAATCACAGCCAACGCCATCATCTTGGACTTTTAACTCCAATAACTGCCCTTGTTTATCCAAATCAATTTGCACTGTTTGAGCTTGGGCGTGGCGAACCACGTTGGTTAAACATTCTTGAATCACTCGAAACACCTGAATGGTCAGATGTTTATCCAAACCATCGACTTGCTCGCTACAGTTAATTTGTAAATCCAAATTGGGATTACGTTCTGACCAGTGATTAACCATGTCTTCCAAGCTGGCTTTTAGCCCCAACTCGGTCAATACCAACGGATGCAGTTGCTGCATCATCGAGCGCAATACCATCATCAGGTGATTACAAATATCGGCAATCGAATGACTGATTTTCACCGCATCGGCTTGCGGTTTAGCGGCAGTCACGGCCATAACTTTAATCGCGGTTAAAGATTGGCCAAATTCATCATGTAGTTCTTGCGATAAGCGTTGGCGCTCTTCTTCTTGAATCGCTAAGGAATGCTGGGTTAAAGCGTGATTTTCCTGACGGGTTTTCTCCAATTCACCGGTCATGTGATTAATCGCTTTGGCAATATCGTCAAATTCTTGGGTGGAAAAAGTCGGTAATTGCTGGCGATATTGGCCGGTTTCGATAATTCTCAAGGCATCGACAATACTGGCAATCGATTTCAGCGAGTTGTTGAACACCAGATTAACCGCTAAAAAGGTCAGCACGGTTAGCAAAGCCAGCGAGCCAAAAAAGCCCAGACTTTCCTGCCAAACTTCGGTGATTTCATCCAAAGGCTGGGCTTGAATAATCAAGGTTAACGGCTTGCCATCTTGGGTTTTGAGCTGGTGTTCAAGTTGCGGATAGTCGCTTTTTACCCAGCGAATAAACCACGCTGGCGGCATATCTTCTGGGTGACTGGGTTGGTTTTCGCCAGCGAAATGAATCAATTGACCATCGGCTTGATGTAGCTGAATACTTAAATGCCGAGTTTGTTGCAAAGAAGCGAAGCGGGATAAGTCGTCAATTTGTTGGAATGCGGGAGCGTTGCTAACCCCCAAGGTAATTAATTGCAAAGCCAGATGAATCGAAGCATCGACCTCTTTCGCCACCGCTTGCCGAGCTTGCCAAATCGCAATCGCACCACCCAAGACCAAAATCCCCAGTGACAACAATAAAATCCGTCCAATGATTTGATAACGTAGGCTCATAAACTGCAACTGGCATAAAAATCGCTATTATCAGCCCCAATACCGCCATCGGCTACAGGAAAAAATCTTTTTCTAGCCGCTTAAATGCCGAACTGAATAAGGCGATTTTGGCCCGATACCGTATAATGC
>JBEGMT010000093.1:0-5062 GCA_041182925.1 Pseudomonadota bacterium
CCCAGCTGGACCTAATTGACCACCTGTATAGTATTGCTCATCAAGAATGTTGTTAACTTGACCAAAAACATGCAGGCCTTTTACATAGCTTGGTGTATAGCGCAAGCCATAGTTAACCACAACATATCCTGGCACAGTACCTGAACCAAAATGATCTTCACCGGCTTGATGTGCATTGTTTTCATTACCTCGAGCAATCGACTGAGAAAACCCAATGATATTTAAGTTAGTACCCCAATCTTTAGTCAACTGATAATCAACATAAGTTTTAAAGGTATGTTGTGGGATTAATGGAATCCGGTTACCGGGTTGTACCGTTATCGCACCCAGACCATCAACCTGACTATTACTTTCACCAAGCACTTGTTCATGTGATTGATAAGTCGCATTTAAATAAGTGTAGTTAGCACCGACACTCCAATCATTAACTTTACGATCTAGGCCAAATTCAATACCCTGACGACGAGTTTTACCAAAGTTTTTAAAATATCCATAACCGCTTTGAGGACTAGCAATAAATTGAATGTCGTTATTATTTTCGATATGAAAATAACCTAAATTCCAATCAACTTGCCCAGGTAACTGACCACGGAATCCGGCTTCCCAGTTTTCAGTAATCACTTGTTTTAATGGTGGATCACCCGCCATGGCATTCGGTAATTTACAAGGTTGATCCGGGTTAGCACAACCCAATTCAATACTGGTTGGCGCGCGAGTTCCCTCGTTATAGCCAGCATAAAAACCAATTTCTTTGTACGGGTTGTAAGTCAAACCCACTGAAGGATTAAATCGATCAAAAGCATGTTTGCCGGTTAATGATGTACTACCACTTGGCGTGATTTGGTCTTTATTGCTCAAAGAGGTGTAATCATACCGACCTGATGCGGTGATATGTAGATCTTTGGTTAAACTCAACGTATCTTGTGTAAAAAAGCTCCACGTAATTGTGTCACCACCAAGAGAGACCCTATTGTCAACCTTAGTAAAGCCATCATCCAGTACCCCACCAGTTGAACCATCAGCATAGTTAGGGATACCAGCAACACCACGATCAGCAGTTAAATAACCAAATTGGGTTGACTGATTAAAGCCCATGACACTTTGATCATAAGCACCACCAAACAATAACTGATTATCTTTGCCGAAAATTTTATCGGAAATAATCGCTTGCCCAGAAGTTCCCCAGTTTTGCTGCTGTGTTGTAGATCGATTTATTAACCCATTACATTTTTCAGCAAGCTCTCCAGAGTTACCAGGAGCTCCAGCTTCATCTAAGCACCGGATGGTAGAAGTAGGTATATTCGCTCTGCGAGAGCTGTAATACTCTATCGCATCTTCATTAATATCACCGTTATAGGTACCAGTTTTAATATTACGATAGTAGGTATTACCGGTCAGCTGAATTTTGCTATTCAACTGATGCTTACCTTCCAAATTGATAAATAATGAACGGTTTTCAGTAATATCAGGCTTAGTATAAACACTGGTGTAATCTTGGTTTAACAATCTAAAATCTTGTAAACCATTGCCATTCAAACCATTATCATTAAAAGCAGTGGTTAATTTCAGTTCGCTACGCTCACCTTCCCAACCCGCTTTACCAAAAATTTGACGGACATTGGAAGGCGAAGATTCACGCCATCCGTGATCCTGATAGTAATTGCCAGTCAAAAACCAATTTAAACCGGTTTTTTTATCAGAACCACCGTGTTCAAATTCATAGGCATTACGACCATAAGAACCGCCTAAACCTTGGATAGAGGTACCAGGATTGCTTTTACCATCTTTAGTTTCTAGCGATAAAGCGCCGCCGAGTGTATTGCGTCCAAACAGTGGATTAGAGCCTGGCATCATTGCCATCGATTTAATTGCCGACTTAGGAATTAAATCCCAGCTCACCACATCGCCAAACGGCTGATTTAAACGCACACCGTCCATATAAACAGAAAGACCTTGAGGCGTTCCTAGTAATGGAGAAGACGTAAAACCGCGATAATTAATATCAGGCTGGAAACCATTACCTTGGGTATCATTGACATAGACACTGCCCAAAGCACGATTCATAAAATCAGTGACGTTAATGGCATTGGTTTTTGCCATGTCTTTGTCAGTGGCGGTTTGTACTGGTGCGGGGATTTTGTCTTTGGTTTGATTCAAACCGTCTAAAGGCGAAATCTCTACCACTTCAACTTCAGTTAATTCATTCGCGGGTTGATTATTTTTGTCAGCATCCTTGACTGTTTCTGCCGCCCAAGTCGGGCTAATGGCCAGCGCCAAAGCCAGCGCTGAGAGTGATGTTTGCTTTGTTGCTTTCATAAATGTCGCGTTTGCGTCCTAATGATAGTGTTTAACCGTGGCGCATTGTAATGGCCAAGTAATCAGCTACCTATAGGAAGAATTCCTGTTTTCCTGAAAAAATCAGGCTTCGCGAGGACGGCGGCGGTTAGATTTAACGCGTTTTAAGGCAAGCTTTCTATCGGCAACAGTCGCTTCAGAAAGTAATTGGAAAATATCAGCTGGCATACCTTCAGGAAGCTCAACCAAGGTATAGTGGTGACGTATATCAATCCGACCAATACGTTTTTTATCAACACCAGATTCTTCGATTAATACCGCTTGAATTTGTTCTTTAGTGACATTATGTTGACTACCAACATCAAGCCGATAACGAACTGAACGTAAATTGCTACGACTGGCTAAATGATTGGATTTAACGGTTTGCGAGCAATTGTTAATAACACCAGCATCAGGTTTATAAACCAATAACGCTGCAGCCAAATCTAAAACACTAACCCCTAATTGCGCTGATAAGGCTTTTATTAAAGCTCGTTGCTGAGTTAATGCTTGCTGATTAATGATTTGCTGTAACTGTTCAGCCAATTCAGCATCATCAAGATTCAACTCATTACCATCCCTAGTCTGCATCTATAGTCTTTCCGCCTCAATTTCCACGAATGCTTCATCGCGCAAACGTCTTAACCATAATTCGGTTTCTTCTTCGATTTTGCGTTTACGCAATTCGTCACGAATTTTATCTTTCTTGAACTGGTCACTATTATCTTGATTTTCTCGGCCTAATACCTGAATCAAATGCCAACCAAACTGAGTTTGTACAGGTTGACTCACTTGATTAATCTCCAATTTGTTCATCGCTTCTTCAAACGGTGGCACTAAAGCACCCGGCGTCACCCAATCTAAAGAGCCACCATTAATCGCCGAACCTTTATCATCGGAATGGGCGCGTGATAAAGAGGCAAAATCATCGCCATCTACAATTCGTTCCCGCAAAGCTAACAAACGCTTTTTCGCTTCTGCATCATCAACCAATTCATTGGTTTTAATCAGAATATGTCTGACTTTGGTTTTGGTAATAATGTGTTGACCGCCGCCTTCGACACCCAAAACTTTAATAATATGAAAACCACTAGGGCTACGAATCGGATCTGATACATCGCCATTATTCATAGTGGCGACAACATCGGTAAATAAAGTCGGAATTTGTCCCATCGAACGCCAACCCAAATCACCGCCTTTTAAAGCGTTGTCATCGTTAGAAACGCTAATCGCCATTTGTTTAAAATCTTTACCACCCCGTAAATCGGCCACCACCTGTTCAGCTTTTTGGCTAGCTTTTTGGATAGCGGTTGAAGAGGCAGACTGAGAAACTGCAATCAAAATGTGACCTAAATGATATTGCGAGTTAACCGAGGCAATTTTGCCTTGGGTTTCCATGAAATGATTAACTTCGGCATCGGTCACTTTAATACGCGAACCAATTTCCCGACCGCGCAATTGATTGGTGATAATTTCGTTACGTAAATTATCTTCAAAGCTCTTATAACTCATCCCCTGTCTTTCAAGTTCGCTACGAAAAGCATCAACCGATAAACCATTTCTGGAAGCGATTTCATTAACAGAGTTTTGCAGCATTTCTTCACTCACTTGAATGCCGGATTTTGCCGCCATTTGCCGTTGCAATTTATCGACAATCATTCTTTCTAGCACTTGTTTTCTTAAAACATATTCCGGAGGAATCCCGACATTACCGCTTCTTAATTTAGCAGCAATACTTGCGACTTCATTATCCAATTCATGTTCTAGAATTACATCATCTTCAACCACAGCAACGATCCGATCTAAAACCTCAGCCTGAGATTGAAGACTAATAAACGCGCTTAAACCAAGCAATACTGTCAAAAATAATCTCTTAATCATGCTGTTAATTTATTCGTAATAACTGGCTTTGCGATAGCCGTTGAGGTTAGTTTGCAAGAAGTTATCAACGCTATCACCGAAACTGGTGAGGCCTTTGAGTTCTAATTGAAAGAAGAATGCAGTTTCTGGTTTTAACCCAAAATCCCCTGGATTATTTTGACTCTGGTATCCGTTAATATATCGGCGCGCAATCACTCGGAAACGCCAGCAACAATTTTCTTTTTCAAGCCCAATAAAACTCTCCGTAGTTCTATCAAAATTTAATGAATATTGCCACCGACCTAACCCATACCATTCATTGAATAAAGGCCAACGAAATGAAACATCGGTTTGAGAAATACCATTTTGCAAACCTTGATTTTGAGAAATAATTGTATTTTTTCGCCGATAGCGATAACCAATATCAAATAATTCACTGGATTGATTTCTAAACTTCAATACAGCTTGACCTCGAGCAAAGCTATTAGCTTCTGGATCCCACTGGGCACCTGTCATATAAGACAGGTTTTTAGTCATCTGACCACTCACTTCCCCAATGAAATTAGATGTTGAACTTCTCTGAATTGGTAAGCTTTTCGCTAAATCTGTCGGATCAGGAAGATTAACTGTTCTATCTTGGAAATAGAGAATCTGTCCCAAACTAACCTTTAGAGGTTCTAATCCAGTTTTATTATCAATAAATCTTGAGGTACCAGCCAAGGTTAACTGATTAGCGTCTTGCACCCTATCAATACCACTAAACCGATTTTCACGGAATAAACTGTAAAAGTTAGTATCTAAAACACTAGAATCAAAAATTGGAATATTACTTTGATCTTTACGAGGGATATACAGATAGTACATTCTC
>JBEGMT010000094.1:0-7141 GCA_041182925.1 Pseudomonadota bacterium
ATGTTGAATTACTCGGATTTAGATATTTCGATTATTGACGAACTGCCACCGGGTCGCAAAGCCGTCGTCACTAGCGTCATCAGCAGCGAACGCCGTCCCGAAGTAATCGCCAAACTGGCAAACTGGGCCGCTGAAGGCAAACAAGCCTACTGGGTCTGCACCCTAATTGAAGAATCGGAACTTTTACAATGTGAAGCCGCCGAAAAAACCGCCGCTTTTTTAGCCGAAGCTCTGCCTAGTGTCAGAGTTAGCTTGGTGCATGGCCGCATGAAAGCCAGTGAAAAAGACGCAGTGATGCAAGCTTTCAAAAATCAACAAGCGGATTTGCTCGTCGCCACCACGGTGATTGAAGTGGGTGTCGATGTTCCGAATGCCAATTTAATGGTGATCGAAAACCCCGAACGCTTAGGGCTATCACAACTGCATCAATTACGCGGTCGAGTCGGCCGAGGCAGCCAAGACAGTTACTGCCTACTGCTTTACCAAACCCCATTGTCACAATTTGGCAAACAACGGCTGGCGATTTTAAAAGAAAGCAATGACGGCTTCGTGATTGCCGAAAAAGACCTCGAATTACGTGGCCCCGGCGAAGTCATGGGCACTCGGCAAACCGGTCAACTGCAATTCAAAATCGCCGACCTTGAACGCGATGCCGGCCTTTTGGATTTAATCCCAGCAGCCGCACAACAGCTTTATCAACAGTATCCTGAGAATATCAAACCGTTAATTGAGCGCTGGATAGGCAATACCAAGCATGGTTACCAAGAAATTGCTTAAGTGATTCTTTGTGTTATTAATAAGTCTACTGCTACCATAACCTTAAACCGCTAAATTTGGATATTCGCATGAGCGACTTGTTAACTGTATTTAAAGAAACCTCGGCTTTGTATGGCGGCAATGCCAGCTATGTTGAGTCGCTCTATGAGCAATATCTTAGCGATCCCGAATCAGTGGAAGCGAGCTGGAAACTGCGCTTTGATGACATTCATTCCGGCGCCACCGAAGACACACCGCATAGCGTCATCATTCATCATTTTGAACGACTGGCAATCAACGAGCCGGGCCGTTTGGCGCGAATGCAGGGCTTTACCGAACAAAGCGTTAAAAAACAATCCGCTGTTGCAGGTTTAATTAACCATTACCGCGTCAAAGGCCACCAGATTGCTCGTAATAATCCGCTAGGCAAAGACATCACGATTCCCGCCGATTTAGAGCCTGCTTATTACGGTTTAACCGAAGCGGATATGAATACGCTGTTTGACACCGGTGGTTTGTGCGGTGTAGATCGATTGCCGTTGCAACAAATTATCGAAACCCTTAACGCAATTTACTGCGGCAGCATTGGCAGTGAATACATGCACATCGTCGATAGCGAAGCTAAGTCTTGGATTAGGGACAAATTGGAAGGCGCTAAACCTAATTTTGCCAGCCATAGCGAAAAACGGCTTTGGCTATTAAAACAACTCACCGCCGCTGAAAGTTTCGAGCGGTTTTTACACCGTAAGTATGTAGGCCAAAAACGCTTTTCTTTAGAAGGTAGTGAGTCGTTGATTGTGATTCTCGATGAAATCATTCAACGCGCTGGCGAAAGCAAAGTGAAGGAAATGGTGTTAGGCATGGCCCATCGTGGCCGCTTGAATGTGTTGGTTAACATCATGGGTAAAAGCCCTGCCGCCCTGTTTGGTGAGTTTGAAGGTACACATACCTCAACACCGGGCGCAATCACTGGTGATGTTAAATATCATATGGGATTCTCGTCAAACATTGCTACGCCCGGTGGTGCAATTCATTTAACTTTGGCATTTAACCCTTCCCACTTGGAGATTATCAATCCCGTGGTGGAAGGCTCGGTGAAAGCTCGTCAGGATGCGTTAAACGATCAAGGCATTAATCAGATTTTGCCCGTGCTAATCCATGGTGATGCCGCCTTTGCTGGACAAGGGATCGTGATGGAAACCTTAAATATGTCGGAAACCCGCGCCTTTAATACCGGCGGTACCGTGCATATTGTGATTAACAATCAAATCGGTTTTACCACCAGCAACCCGTTCGATGCTCGCTCAACCTTATATTGCACCGATGTCGCCAAGATGATTCAAGCACCGGTGTTTCATGTCAATGGCGATGATCCTGAAGCGGTGGTGTTTGTCAGTCAATTGGCGATGGACTATCGAATGAAGTTCAACAAAGACGTGGTGATTGATCTGATTTGCTATCGTCGTCACGGCCATAATGAAGCCGACGAACCGGCAGCAACCCAGCCAATGATGTATCAAAAAATTGATCGGCTACAAACCACCCGCCAGTTGTATGCCCAGCAATTAATCAATGACGGCGTTATCGATGAAATTGAAGCGCTACAGATTGAACAGCATTATTTAGAGCGGTTAAAAGCCGGCGAACGGGTTTCTAGGCCAATGATTGATGATGGCCATCGCTATTGTTATTCAAAACGCTGGGAACGCTTTTTAAACAAACAATGGGATGAGCCTTGTCACACCGCTGTTGCACTCGACAACATTCGTCTTTGTAACCAACGCCTGCAAATTTTTCCTGAAGGTTTCGTTTTACATCCACGGGTTGCTAAAGTGATGGAAGACCGCCAGAAAATGACTGATGGCGAGTTGCCGTTAGATTGGGGATTTGGCGAAAACATGGCTTACGCGACGTTATTGCTGGAAGGCTATAACCTGCGGATGAGCGGTCAAGACGTTGGCCGTGGTACGTTTTCCCATCGCCACGTTATCTTACAAGGCCAAACCAACGGCCAATGTTACTTACCATTGAAATATCTCAGCCCAGATCAAGGCAAGCCACAAATTTTCAATTCGCTATTATCCGAGGCAGGGGTTTTAGGCTTTGAATACGGCTACAGCGCCACCGAGCCGAATACTTTAGTGATTTGGGAAGCGCAATTTGGTGACTTTGCCAATGGCGCACAAGTATTGATTGATCAATTCATCAGCTCCGGCGAAACCAAATGGGGCAAACTCAGCGGTTTGGTGATGTTTTTACCGCATGGTTTTGAAGGTCAAGGCCCTGAACACTCATCGGCACGCTTGGAGCGTTATCTACAACTATGTGCCGACCAAAACATCCAAGTCTGCGTCCCCACCACACCCGCACAGATTTTCCATTTACTGCGCCGGCAATTGCTGCGCGAGTACCGTAAACCGCTCATTGTGATGACGCCAAAAAGCTTGCTGCGGCATAAATTGGCGGTTTCCAGTTTGGATGATTTAACCGCTGGTGAGTTTTTACCGGTAATTGGCGAAATTGATCCTATCCAGCCACAACAAGTCACCCGCTTAGTGATGTGTAGCGGCAAGGTTTATTACGATTTACTGGAAACTCGCCGCCAAGATGATTTAAAACACATCGCGATTATTCGGATTGAACAGCTTTATCCGTTCCCAGTGGCACATTTCAAACGGGAAATTAGCCAATACCCGAATCTGCAAGACATCGTTTGGTGTCAGGAAGAACCGAAAAATCAAGGTGCTTGGTATCAGAGCCGCCACCATTTTGTTGATAACATTGATAACGGTATCAGCTTGAGCTATGCGGGTCGTGTTGCTTCGGCTGCGCCAGCCGTTGGCAATTACAAAACCCATCTCAGCGAACAACGCGCCGTGGTCCACAGCGCCCTTTACGGCAACAGCTAAGGAAAAAAACATGAGTTTAGATATTCTGGTCCCCGTTCTCCCTGAATCAGTCAGCGATGCGACTTTAGTGGTCTGGCATAAAAAAATCGGCGATTGGGTGGCAGAAGGCGAAAACTTGGCTGATCTGGAAACCGATAAAGTGATTTTAGAAGTCCCTGCCCCACAATCTGGAATTTTGCAAAGCATCCAAATTCAAGGCGGCGAAGTCGTGGTCGGCGGTCAAGTCTTGGCGCAATTAGAGATTCAACAACAGCAACAAGCTAAAACTGTCGCTAAAGACGAACCGACATTAAGCCCTTCGGTAAGGCGTTTGGTGGCAGAAACCGAAGTTGATCCCAATGCGATTAGTGGCTCTGGCAAACATGGCCGCATTTTAAAATCCGATGTGGAAGACTATTTAAGTAAGCAACAACCCCAAACCACTGCCAATACCAGTTTACGTGCAGAACAACGAGTACCGATGACCCGTCTACGTGCCAAAGTAGCAGAACGCTTGTTACAAGCACAACAAAACGCTGCGATGTTGACCACTTTTAACGAAGTCAATTTGAAAGCGGTGATTGATTTACGCAATCAATACAAACACCGTTTTGAAGATAAACATTCAATAAAACTGGGTTTTATGTCATTTTTTGTGAAAGCCTCGATCGAAGCTTTAAAGCGCTTCCCAGCGATTAACGCCTCAATTGACGGCAACGACATTATTTATCACGGCTATTATGACATTGGCATTGCCGTCACCACTCAACGCGGTTTAATTGTGCCGATTTTGCGCGATGCTGATCAACTCGACTTTGCTGGCATTGAAAAAGGCATTCAAGATTTTGGCAACAAAGCCCGTAATGGCTCAATCAGCACCGAAGATTTAAGCGGTGGCACTTTTACGATTACCAATGGCGGCATCTTCGGCTCAATGCTATCCACACCAATTCTTAATCCACCACAATGTGCGATTTTGGGGATGCACGCGATTAAAGATCGCCCGGTGGTTGAGAATGGTGAAATTGTGATTCGGCCGATTATGTATCTGGCTTTGTCTTATGACCATCGTTTAGTCGATGGTAAAGAAGCAGTGCAGTTTTTAGGCGTGATTAAAGAATGTCTGGAAGCACCAGCGCATTTGTTGTTGAATATTTAAGGATGCATAAGCTTTCGCAAATTGGACGCTGGCTTGAACACCATTGGCGCCGTTTGAATGGTGATCAGGCTTATCAGCGTTATCTCGCACATTGGCAACAACATCATGCTGAATCTGAACCACAACCGTTAAGCCGCAAAGCATTTTTTGCGGCAGAAACCCAACGTAAATGGAACGGCGTTAAACCGTTGTTGTTAGTCTAAATTGACTTAATTGCTATACACTGCCCTACTTTGAATCACTAGCCCGCCATTTCGTACTGCTATGAAAAAAACCGACTTTTCTAACCTTGCCTTTATTCGCGATTTTTTTCAGCGATTTTTACCCAATTCACAGGTAGTGGCACTGGCAATTATTTTGTTAGTTGGTTCATTTTTAATTTACAGCTTGGCTGGTTTATTAATGCCAGTATTTGCTTCGGTGATTCTGGCTTATTTATTAGAGGGCCTAGTTACCCGAGCCGAAAACCGTAATATACCGAGATTAGTCGGTGTTTATCTGGTTTTTTCTGCCTTTTTAACCGCTTTGGGCTTTGTATTATTTGTATTATTACCGATGGTTTCTGAGCAAACTGTACAATTAGTACAACGCATCCCAGAAATTGTCGCCAGCGCCCAAATTGAAATCATGCGTCTGCCAGAAAAACATCCTGAATTGATTAGTGACACACAAATCAAAGAGATTTTATATTCAATTCAACAAGATTTAATCCGCTACGGCCAAAACATTATTTCGGGCTCAGCAAAATCATTTGCTGGTTTAGTAGCGGCGATTATTTATTTATTTTTAGTACCAATGATGGTGTTCTTTTTCTTGAAAGACAAAAGCACTTTATTAAACTGGTTTGAGCAATTTCTACCGACAGACCGCAAGTTAATTCTAAGCGTTTGGCAAGAAGTCGATGCACAAATCGCCAACTATATTCGCGGTAAATTTCTGGAAGTGTTTATTTTATGGGCGGCTAGTTATTTAACTTTTTCATTACTTGATTTGAATTACGCCATGTTACTGGCTGTATTAATGGGCTTATCGGTGATGATTCCTTATGTTGGTGCAACTTTAGTCACCTTTCCTGTTCTCGGCGTGGCTTATGTGCAATGGGGCGGCAGTCAGGGTGATGAATTTATGTATGTAATTATTGCTTATTCATTAATTCAAGCCATTGATGGAGTTATGTTGGTGCCATTATTATTTTCGGAAGCAGTTAATTTGCACCCGATAGCGATTATTGTTGCTATTTTATTCTTTGGTGGAGTTTGGGGATTTTGGGGGGTGTTTTTCGCGATTCCTTTAGCGACTTTGGTTAAAGCGGTTTTGACCGCTTGGCCGAGATTAGATAGTGTCGTAATGAGCTAACTTTACAATTTATGCTACCGAACTCTGACAGTTTTGGATGTTGTTGCCAATTGCAGGAAAAGGATGATGAGAGCAATTAAAAACCAAGCACGAAGCGCATTAGTCGCGAGCGATAGGTTTCACGTTGTTCGTCACAGTCTATCAAGCTGTTAACAATTTGCACAAACAGCCAAACTCGGTTGGGTTAGCTCGATTAGAGCGTAACCCAACAATCGAAGGCCAACGCGTTGGGTTACGGCTAATGCCTAACCCAACCTACCAAGCTGAAAACCCTATGAAAATCTTAATCCGTAATCTCGACCGCAACACCACCGAAGCCGAACTCCGCAGCTTATTCACCGCCCACGGCTCAGTGCAATCCTGCACCCTGGTCACCGACAAAGACACCGGCCACTCCAAAGGTTTCGGCTACGTCGAAATGCCGAAAGTCGGTGAAGCCAAAGCCGCAATCAAACAATTAAACGGCCAGCAAATTGGCATCAACAAAATTCGGGTCAAAAAAGCTGAACCAAAACCTAACGACAACAACGCCGCCCAAGCTGACGATGAGTAAGCAAGACCCGTTGCATGGTGTGACGCTGGAAACGCTATTGACTCAGTTGGTTGAACACTACGACTGGCAAAGCTTGGCGAACTTGATTAACCTCAACTGCTTCAGCAAAAACCCCAGTATTCGCTCCAGTTTGAAATTTCTCAGAAAAACTCCATGGGCACGGGAAAAGGTTGAGCCGCTATATTTGGAAACCGATTGGCAATCGCAAAATAGCCATGAAAGTGAAGATAAAGCGGTATTGTCAGCCAAACAGATATGGGATGCGGTAAGCTCAAAGATTGCGGCTAAGTGATTTTTCAAGATAGGGTGCGGTGAGTTTACTGTCAACAGCAACCCAAAACTGACCCACCTATCCCCCCAAAATAACAATCTAAAATTGACCCACCCAATCAGTAAGGTTATTCCACTAATTGCCCATCTGATTTAGTC
>JBEGMT010000095.1:0-2902 GCA_041182925.1 Pseudomonadota bacterium
GCATCAAGCGCTGCTTTAATTGTTTCAAAACTTTTCTTATATTCAGCCTGTTCACGATTGGCGCTTTCAATGACCACGCCATTATCAACATTTGCTTCATTCACTAAACAAGCATAATAAGCCTTAGCCTTTTGCTGCCAATCGTTAATATTGGCCACGCTTTTGTTATATGTATCGACATCTTTATCATCAACTGACGGCGTTACTGGCTTGGCACCACAATTACTAGGCGCCCAAACACCGTTACTTAGACTACCGGCATTCACCGCACTACTGAACAACGCCACAAAAGCCAAAGCCGTCGTCGATATAAAATATTTCATTGATTACTCCTGATAGATTGATTTTATAAGCCAGCAGATATTAGCCAACTCAATCATCGCTTTGCAGTTTTCATGCCTAAGTAAAATCAATCGATTAAACAATCAGTTAAATCAATAATGATTAGAAAAATTTAAGCCGATTGCTGAAATTAAAACAGTCAATCAACAGCTATAATCTGTAAATCAGCAGCTATTATTAATTAAAATCTACAATCTAATTAAATATCATAACTTTAACTACTGGCATGGAATTTGATTAGCAATTGATTTTAATCTGATTAGAGATCAAAACCTTGAGTAAAACTAAAATCAATCGCAGACAATTTATCCAACAAGCCGCTGCTGCTTCAGCGGCATTAGGCTTGGCCTCATTCACTGATAGTACATTGGCCGGTAATAAAGACAAAACCTCATCACAAGCACCTAATGTCATCTTTATTTTGGCTGATGATTTAGGTTGGGGTGATTTAAGTAGCTACGGACGCCGAGATTACAGCACGCCGAATTTGGACAAATTAGCCACCCAAGGAGTGCGATTAACCCAAGCTTATTCAAATTCGTCCTACTGCACCCCAACCCGGATTGCCTTTTTAACTGGCCGCTACCAGCAGAAAATTACAGTTGGCTTGCAAGAGCCACTACCTTATCGCAAGCAGTTAGAAAAAAATGGCAGCGTCGAAAAACTCGGCATCCCAGCCGAACATCCGACCATCGCTTCTTATCTGAAAAAACAAGGCTACAGCACCGGCTTAGTTGGCAAATGGCACGCAGGCTATCTACCCAACTTTAGCCCATTAAAAAGTGGCTTTGATCAATTTTTTGGCGTGATGAGTGGCGGGGTTGATTATTTCACCCATAAAGACAGCGATGGCGAAAATGACTTGTGGGAAGATGAAACCCCTATCGAAAAAACTGGCTATATCACCGATTTAATCACCGAACGCGCGGTTGAATTTATTAATAAAAAAACCAAAGGCCAACAGCCGTTTTATTTGAGCCTTCATTACACCGCGCCACACTGGCCCTGGGAAGGTCCAAAAGATGAAGCCATCAGCCGCAATTTGAAAAGCTTGTTTCATTTTGAAGGTGGCTCACCGGAAATTTATGCAGAAATGGTTAAACGCTTGGATGCCGGGGTTGGCAAAGTGCTGAACACCCTCAATCAATTAGGCATTGCTGACAATACATTGGTGATTTTCACCAGCGACAATGGCGGCGAACGCTTCTCGGATATGTTCCCGTTTGTTGGCAGTAAAGGCGGCGTTTACGAAGGCAGTACACGCGTACCCGCTATCATTCGCTGGCCGAAACAACTACCTGCCAACAAAATCAGTCAGCAAGTTGCGGTGAGTTTTGACTGGACTGCCACGATTCTGGCGGCTGCAAAAGTCAGCGTTGACAGCAACTATCCACTGGATGGCATTGATTTATTGCCCTATTTAAAAACCGCTGGCAAAAACGAAACCACGGTTGATCGACAATTATTTTGGCGAGTCAAAGGTCAACGCGCAGTTCGTGATGGTAATCTCAAATACATCAAATTAGCCAACGAAAGTCAGGTTTTCACGCAAGGCGGCTTACCAGCGTCGCTTCGCGGTACTGAGTTTTTGTTCGATTTATCGCAAGACCTACGCGAACAAGCTAATTTGAAAGATCAACGTCCAGCCGACTTAGAACGCTTACGCCAAGCTTGGGATGACTGGAATAAAACCGTATTAGCAGAACCAACCGCCACTTAATTGCGCCGATTGTCATCTAGCGGAATTAACCGACCGCTAGATGACAATACCGATTTGGCCATCACAGCAATCAAAAACGCACATAGTCCCACCGTCGCTAACGCCAATAACAACCCAAACTGACTAGCCAAAAAACCAATCAACACCGGCCCCAGCAAAAAGCCTAGATAGCCAATTTGACTGACATAAGCAATTGCTTCACCGGCGTGACGATAATCGGCATTAGCGGCGGCTTTAAATACAATCGGAATCAAATTAGCACAACCCAAACCAACACTAGCAAAGCCAATCACACTAACGCCCATCATCGGTTCAATCAACACCAGTATCAAACCTAAAACTGCCAAACCACCCGAAGCAGTTAACACCAACACATCACCATAAGCGGTGCGCAATCGATCACCGAATAAACGACCAATCATCATACCGCCGCTAAAACTGGCATAAGCACTACCAATCCAAAAACCTTCCGCCAACACAACATCACGCATGAACACCGCGCTCCAATCGTACATAGCACCTTCAGCTAACAAGGCTAGAAAAGCCAAGCAAGCTACTAATAGCAAACTCCGTTTCTGCTGAGGTTGTTGCGGCTGTTCACGGTTCATCACTAGCGGATCAGGACTAAACAAGCTCCCCGCCATCAAGCTAAAAACCAAGGTCAACAATGCACTGAGATAAAACAAATCCGCAATAGGCCAATCCTGTTCAAGACAGACACTGCCTAAACCGGCACCGCAAATACCACCCAAACTAAACATAGCGTGCATGGTGGATAACAATGACCGGTTCAACTGGGCTTCAACCGCAATGGCTTGCGCATTCATCGCCGTATCAAAT
>JBEGMT010000096.1:0-6600 GCA_041182925.1 Pseudomonadota bacterium
ATTGGTTGCAGACGGACTTTTTGTCAATCATGGTGGAATTGCTGGGGGTAATTGGTTGATTTCAACCATTTGCCCCTATTAGTCATTTATTACTACTTAGAACTGTACAACTGCATCGATACCCAGCACCACTTGATTGTTTTGAGTGCCGCCAGCAAAAGGCGCAATTTGTGCCTTGCTCCAGTCGTAACGTATTTCAGGGCGAACCATTAACCAGTTTTTGGGCTTCCAGTTGAAGCCAGCTGTCAGTGCGTAATAGTTAGCGGGGCCGGCTGAATAACGAACCCCATCGTCATCACGAAACCATTCGCTTCGTAATCCAACGCCCCATTGCTCTGTAGCTTGATAGGTCAGGTAATTGACGACTGAATACCATTCCGCATCTTGGCCTTGTGCCAGAACATTACGTTGGCTGCCCCGGTCATGTTGTAGCACGTATTGCCATTTGCCAAAACTCTGTTGGAGGATGGTCGAGTAATAAACCAACTCAGAACTTTGATGTTGATAAGCATCACCTTGCAAAACTGAAAACAATAAGCTGGTGCCTGTATTGGCATTAGTCCAGGTTAAACCGCTCATGTGGCTCCAGGCACCAATGTCGCGATCAAAATTATCAGCACCGGTTACTGCACCAAGATTGACACTCCATTGATCATTGAGAGCATAGTTGAACAACGCGCCGGTAGTGGTAAAAGGTGACGATTTGAAGCTATAGGTATGAGAGGAAAAGAAGTTAGGTGTTGATGGCACTGACTCATAACCGATGATGGTGTAAAAGTGTCCTAATTTAGCGCTTAAGCCATTACCGACTGGCGCATAGACCTCAACATAAGTTTGCGGTAACGCGATATTGTAGAAACGTTCATTATTTCTGCTAATCAAGCCGGTGTCCCAATGGCCGGTGGCTTGGCTATAGCGAGTATCAGTACCGAACATAAAATCGAACCGACCACCGACATCCCAGGTTTGGCCTTTGCTAATCGCTTTTTCCAGAAATAAATTTAATTGATACAAATTAAACTCGCTATTGCGGTCAGTCATCGACATCGGGCCATTACTGCGGTCTGAAGGATTTGCGGTGTTGTAATTGACGCCTGTGGTTGCCCAGCCGCCAAGATTGAGGTTGTAATCGTTCAAGCGAGTCAAGCCGGCAGCATCTTTTCCAGATAGCTCGGCAAGTAAACCGCTTGGCGCGTTATCAGCACTCGCTATCGGATTTGCGATCAGTGCGCCACAAACCCACAATAGGTAACGATATTCAAAGATTTGCTTCACAGTCATTAAAACGTTCCACCGATGATGATAAAACAGGTCATCAATCCTAACAAAAAGCCTAATAAAACGCTGGTTATCCAACATAAATTCCACCGCTCACCCAAATTCTTGCCTTTACACTTTTTTTACACCCAGCTCATTACAATGATTTTAGGAATCAGGGCTACTGATTTTCTTGATATAAATCTTTTGAATCCACGGTTGATCATGTTTAGGCTTGATTAGCAAAGGAGATGTGTGTGCCTTATTTTTACTGTTTAATCACAGGATTGGGTTTGTTATTGCCAACGCTTGGATATGCCGAGGTCGAAACAACTGTTCCTGCACCGCAACAGCTTGATTTAACCCATCATTGGGCCGGTTACTTTTCTTTGGTTGTGATGGTTGCCGCTTATATTGCGGCGATGTTTGAAGATGTGACTGAATTGCGTAAATCCAAGCCAATGTTGCTCGCTGCCGCCTTGATTTGGTTTGCGATTGTTTTGGCTTATCAACAGCAAGGTAGTAATCAATTAGCGGTGATCGCATTTAAGAGCAATTTGCAGTCTTATATCGAATTATTGTTATTTATCATGGTTTCAATGACTTATTTGAATGCCATGGAAGATATGCGGATATTCGATGCTTTGAAGGTTTGGTTAGTCAGCAAGCAGTTAAGTTATCGGCAATTGTTTTGGATCACTGGTTTTATGGTGTTTTTCATTTCTAGTGTGGTCAACGGTCTTACTGCTGGCTTGTTGATGGGGGCAGTGGTGGTTGCGGTTGGCAAAAATAGTCCGCGCTTTGTGTCACTGGCTTGTATCAATATTGTGATCGCGACTAATGCTGGTGGTTCTTTTAGTCCGTTGGGTGGTATTTCTACCTTGTTTGTTTGGCAGCATGGCATGTTGAGCTTTTTTGAGTTTTTTAAATTGTTTGTGCCGTGTTTAGTGAATTTCCTTGTGCCAGCGGTGGTGATGCACTTTACGTTGCCAAAAGACAAACCGACTATCGAATCGGAACAATTTAAATTACCGCGCGGGGCCAAACGCATTATCTTTTTATTTGGCATCACGATTGGTTTAGCGGTCGGTTTCGATATGACGCTTCATCTGCCAGCGGCAGCAGGCATGATGGCTGGCTTATCTTTATTACAATTCTTCTATTACTATCTGACCAAAAGCACTCACGAATCGACGCCAAAATCGTTGGGATTGGAATTGTTTGCTGGGCCAGAAGTTCACGACATCAGCACTTCAGAAACCAGTAAAAGCCGTTTTGATGTGTTTGAAAAAGTCGGACGTCTGGAATGGGATACCTTGTTGTTTTTTTATGGCGCCATGATGGGTATCGGCGGCTTAGGCTACATCGGTTATTTAGATGCGATTTCTCACATTTTATACGGACAATTAAGCCCAACATTGGCTAACATTTTGATTGGTTTATCTTCTGCCTTTGTTGATAACGGTACCCTGATGTTTGCTGTTCTCACTATGCATCCTGATATTCCACAGGGACAATGGCTGTTATTAACATTAACTTTGGGAGTGGGTGGTAGTTTGCTGGCAATTGGTTCGGCACCTGGTATCGGTTTAATGGGACAAGCTAAAGGTCAATATACATTTAGCAGCCACATGAAATGGTTTCCGGTGATTTTGTTAGGTTACTTCGCGGCGATTGGTGTGCATTTTTTGGTTAATGCACAGTCGTTTTAAACAGTCAGTAAAACCACTGCGCCATAATTGGCAATATCGAACATGCTTAAACCGTTCAAGCAAGGCAATGATAAAAGTCGATTAGATAAGTCATCATCGAGTGTTTGGCTGGCTTATATGTGGGGGATTGTTACCCCTTTTATCTGTACGCTGATTGACTGGCCATTACGCGATGTATTGGGTGGGCCTAGTATTCTAATGATTTATCTGCTGGGCGTGTTTTTGGTGGCTAATTTTTTTGGCTTGGCAGCATCGATTCTAGCCTCATTATTAAGTGCGCCTTTGTTTGCATTTTATTTTGCCCGACCGATTTTCTCCTTTGCGATTTCCGACCTTGAGAATATGGTGGGGTTATTTGTGATGTTGGTGGTTGCTAATCTGACCAGTAATTTACAGAATAAAGCCCATCAAAATGCTGAACTGGCTCGACAGCGTGAAGGCCGTACTAATGCCTTATATCGGCTAAGTGCAGCATTAGTCGAAGCAAGGGACAAGCAGGCCATTTCTACCGTTGCGGTACAGCATATTTACGAACAATTCGGAGTGGTTTCGGTGTTGTTGTTTGCCAATCAGCAGGGCAATCTGGTTTATCCCAATGCAAAGCCACTCAATTGCTCACTTCGCCGCGTCAATTTGGCTGATGCTCAAGCGGTTTTCCAGCATCGTAAAATCGAGCAGCCACAGCATCCTGACGTTTTTTATTATCCGTTAGAACACTCAAAATTGGTGTTCGCCGTGCTGGTCATGCAAATAGATGCCAGAGATGTAGAGCCTAATTTTTATTTAAGCGGTTTTTTCGACACCTTCTGCACCTTAATTGCTCAGACCTTGCAACGCCTACATTTTGCCGAACAAGCCAAACATGCAATTTTGCAAGCCGAAACCGAGTCGTTACGCAATGCGCTACTCAGCGCTATTTCTCATGATTTACGAACGCCATTAACCCGCATTACTGGTGCTGCTGGCGCTTTATTGGAAAGTGGTCATGACTGTAGTGATGACGATAAACAAGACTTTGGTAAAGTGATTTTCGATGAAGCACAGCGGATGTCGGATTTAACCAGCAAAATTTTAAATATGGCGCGATTTAGTAGTGGTGAAATTATCCTCCATCAAGATTGGAATGTGCTTGAAGAAATTGTTGGTAGTGCATTAAACCGTCTGAATCGAAGCATACAAAATCGACCGGTTCGTACCCAATTACCGAGTAATTTACCGTTGGTATGGGTTGATGCGGTATTGCTTGAACAGGTGCTGATCAATCTAATTGAAAACGCCATTAAATACACGCCATCAGGTAGCCCTATTGATATTAGCGCCGAAAAATCAACATCTGGTTGGCAATTAGTGGTTGCTGATTATGGACTTGGGATTCCTGTGGGCATGGAAGAAAAAGTCTTTGAAAAATTTTATACCCTTGAAACTGAAACTCAACAAGGTGGTGTAGGGTTAGGGTTAGCCTTGTGTCGAGCGATTATTGAAGCGCATGGTGGAACCATGAAAGCGGTTAATAAAAATGGTAAGAGTGGTGCAACATTCATCATGAATTTGCCTTTGAGAGAGCCACCCTTATTGAACTTGGATGAATTGGGAGGCGCTTCGCTGTGAATCCAAGTAAACCATTAATCTTGTTAATTGAAGATGATCAGCAGACCAGGCGGTTTTTAAAAACCAGTCTTGGTCATAAAGGTTGGCGGATTATTGAAGCGGGTGATGGCAAGACTGGATTGGCGATGTTGAAAAACGACAAGCCGGATTTGGTGGTGCTTGATCTTGGATTACCCGATATGGATGGTATTTCAGTTACTAAGCGCTTACGACAGATATCAGATATTCCGGTGTTGATCTTGTCTGCGCGGAGTCAAGAGCAAAACAAAATTATGGCTTTGGATGCGGGTGCCGACGATTATTTGACCAAGCCGTTTGGAACCGGTGAGTTGCACTCGCGCTTACAAGCCTTGTTAAGGCGAATCAATAGAGGTCATCCGGTTGCTGAGGTATTTCAAACGGGTCAGTTGAAAGTGGATTTGGCATTGCGCAAAGTATTCATTAATAACCAAGAAGTGAATATTACCCCGATCGAATTTCGGTTATTGAGTATTCTGGTTCGGCAAGCGGGATTAGTGGCAACTCACCGACAGATGCTCACCGAAGTTTGGGGTATCGAACATATTAATGATCAACATTACTTGAGAATTTACATGGGGCAGTTACGCCATAAACTGGAAATCAACCCCGCCAGACCTCGCTATCTGTTAACTGAAATTGGTGTAGGTTATCGTTTGGCGGTTTATGAAAGCTAACTGCTTATTTGGGCTTTGGGGCAATCGGTTGAAATCAACCATGGCTCTGGTGCTTATAAACCAATAAATTGCTAAAAACATAAAAATTAGCCTAGTTTAATCCGAAAAGGCTTTATTAAATAGCGCTTTTCTAACAGTGGCATAAATTTTGCTAAGATTTGGTTTTTTTCTGTATTGAACGAGATAAACCATGTCCAACTCATCGCCTCTTTCCTTGCCTAAAACTGGTTTGCCCGGTTTAGTCGAAAACTGGCGTAGCGATTTGCTATCCGGTTTTTTGGTGTTTCTGATTGCTTTACCATTGTGTTTAGGGATTGCGATGGCGTCCGGCTTTCCACCGATGGGGGGGATTATCACTGCTATTATTGGTGGTTTGGTGGTGTCGAGGATTAACGGCTCTTTTGTCACGATTAATGGCCCAGCGGCGGGCTTGATTGTGGTGATTGTCGATGCTGTGCAAGCCTTAGGACAGGGCGATGCAATGGCTGGTTATCGTTACACCTTGGCAGCAATTGTCATCGCCAGTGCTTTGCAAGTGTTATTGGGGGTATTTAAAGCGGGCAAACTCAGCGCCTTTTTCCCATCGTCGGTGGTACACGGTATGTTAGCGGCGATTGGTATCATTATTATGGCCAAGCAAATTCACACTTTGCTGGGCGTTAAGCCAGAAGCCAAGAGCTTGCTGGGGGTGATTGCTGAAGTGCCGCATTCGATTATCAACATGAACCCCGAAGTGGCGTTTATTGGTTTATGTGGCTTGGCGTTGTTAATCGCTTGGGCCTTAATCAAACAGCCCACTTTAAAAATGATTCCCGCGCCATTGTTGGTAGTTTTGATGGGCTTAGGTTTGGGGCAATATTTCGATTTGGATCATATTCACCAATATCTGTTTTTGCCTGATGCCGAAATTCTGCCGCACCATGAATTTAGCGTTGGCCCGTCTTTTTTAGTGGCGGTACCTGAGAACTTTCTGGCTGGTTTTTACTTCCCTGATTTTTCAAAAATCGCTGATCACGAGTTTTGGATTTCGGTGGTGACGATTTGGTTAGTCGGTAGTTTGGAAAGTTTATTAAGTGCCTCAGCAGTTGATAAACTCGACCCTTACCGTCGTAACTCAAACTTGAACCGCGATTTAACTGCGGTCGGTATTGGTAATATGATCGCCGGCATGGTCGGAGGTTTACCGATGATTGCTGAAATTGTCCGTAGCTCGGCCAATATCAACAACGGTGCAAAAACCGCATGGGCAAACTTCTTTCACGGTGGGTTTTTGCTGATTTTTGTCGCGTTATTCCCTAAGTTAATTCACGAAATTCCACTTACTTCAT
>JBEGMT010000097.1:0-2832 GCA_041182925.1 Pseudomonadota bacterium
GGCCCAATATTTCCCTTCCAAAATGGCCGAGCAGGCTCAGCGTTACGCAAAATACCACGATACCGCTTACAACCTGGAACCTAACATTAAAGAGGGTCCCGGCGGCCTCCGTGATTTGCAAGTCATAGGCTGGGTGTTCAAGCATCATTACAATACCCAATCACTGAGAGAACTCATCAAATATGGCTTCCTACCCCAATCGGAATACGACAATTTAGT
Source organism: Pseudomonadota bacterium (assembly GCA_041182925.1). Taxonomy (GTDB): domain Bacteria; phylum Pseudomonadota; class Gammaproteobacteria; order Methylococcales; family Methylomonadaceae; genus Methylomonas. Next base: position 220 of record JBEGMT010000097.1, read on the forward strand.
CGCATCTCGGGACATTTTGTGGCGCCTGCGATTTGCATTACATACGCTGACCAACCGCTGCGAAGATCGTTTACTGTTCGACTATCAACGCGAACTAGCTAATTTGTTCGGCTATCGAGATAACAACGACCAGCCCGATGTTGAACAATTCATGCAGTTTTTCTTTCGCACAGTCGTAGACATTGAGCGTCTCAACGAAATGTTGTTGCAACTGCTTAACGAACGATTGATGAGCGACCAGCAAACATTGACACCCGTCCCCATCACCGCGCACTTTTCCTCAATTGCGGGCTACCTGGAAGTCAGTCATGACGAAGTTTTTCAAAAGCACCCTTTGGGGCTGTTGGAGATATTTTTACTATTACAAAAATCGCCGTCGTTTAACGGCATCCGTGCCAGTACCATTCGCTTGATTCGCAAAAGCCTGCATTTGATTGACGACAACTTTCGTCGAAACAAACAAGCCAACCGACTATTCATTGAAATTTTGCGCCAGCCCAGAGGCATTACACATCAGCTTAAACGCATGAACCGTTATGGCGTGCTAGCTGCCTATTTGCCGGACTTTGCAAACATCGTCGCGCGCATGCAATACGATTTATTTCATATTTATACGGTCGATGAACACACCCTGTTCGTCATTCGAAATTTACGGCGCTTTTCACTGGATCGACACAGCAATGAATTACCGTTTTGCAATAACATCTTTTTACTGACACCCAAGCCAGATGTCCTTTACATTGCGGCATTGTTTCATGACATAGCAAAAGGAAGAGGCGGCGATCACTCCACTCTAGGTGAAGTGATGGCCCTCCATTTTTGTCAACAACATGATCTACCTTCGCATGACAGCAAGTTAATCACTTGGCTGGTTCGTAACCATTTATTGATGTCGATGACCGCGCAACGTAAGGATATTAGCGACCCGGACGTCATTCATACCTTTGCATTACAAGTCGGTAGTATCGAATATCTGAATTATCTTTACTTGCTGACAGTTGCCGATATTCGCGCCACTAATCCCAGCCTATGGAATGGATGGAAAGATGCGCTACTGAAGGACTTGTATGTCTCTACTCATAAAGCACTTCATCGGGGTCTGCATAATCCAATGGCACGTTCCGAGCGCATTGTCGATAACAGGAACGAAGCTAATATCGAACTACACAAACTTGGCATTTCAACAGCGACGATAGAACGCTCCTGGCAGCATCTCAGTGATGATTATTTCCTGCGCTACTCACCAGATGAAATTGCCTGGCACACGGTTGGCATTTCAGCCAGCCAAGAAGAGGAACTGCCACTGGTGTTGTTACGTCCGCAAACCCAGCGAGGTAGTGCAGAAATCTTTATCTACACCCAGAACCAAACCCAGATTTTTTCGATTTGCACCGCAACACTAGATCAACTGGGATTGACGATCCTTGACGCCAGAATCATTACCACTAGCGATCAATATGTACTTAATAGTTTTCAGGTTTTGGAGCAATCCGGTGAACCAATCAACGACTTGATACGTGAAATTCAAATCTGCAATTCGCTTCGTCAAGCACTGATCAAACGAGAACTGAAAAACGCAAAGAACATCCATAAACAATCTAGACAAGCGCGGCATTTTCCCATTGAAACTAGCATCACTTTCCTAGACGATCCTGCACAACAACATACCATCATCGAATTGGTCACAACCGATCGCGCCGGTCTTTTATCGATAGTAGGCAGGGCTTTCACAGAATTGGATATTCAACTCCATGACGCGAAAATCACCACTATCGGTAGCCGTGCCGAGGATATGTTTTATATCAATGACGGCCAAGGCATGACGATAGACAACCCCGAATCGCGCCAACGTATCGAAGACACCATCCTGCGATTTTTAGCCTCGACCTGAATAATTCTTCAACCCTAAGAAGCGTTAATGAATTAAGCCCACAAGCTAAGTCATTGAAGTTGCAGTCGAGCTAAAATGTCAAGGTACTCAAGCTAAAAAAAGCCCCTCAAAAACACAATATATTGTGTTAATCTCTTTAACATAGCACTAGATACGGTAAAAAAACGTCATCTACTTTTAGGTCAGGATAGCTGCAAAACAGTTCCGGGCCCTGCCTATTAATTACGATTTAACCAACAGAGGGCTTCTAAGCATGACCGCAAAACTCCACGTTGTTACCAGCCAGGATACAAACATCTCATTACAAAGCGCTTCGCTGGATATTTGGGATAGCAAATACCGTTTGAAAACCAAAGATGGTCAAGCCGTGGATAACACTATTGACGATACCTACAAACGAGTAGCCAAAGCGTTATCAGAAGTTGAAACGACCAAAGCACTCCAAGAAAAATATTACAAAGAATTTCTCTGGGCTTTGCGAAAAGGGGCCATTCCAGCTGGCCGCATCGTCTCCAACGCAGGCGCCCTAAAACACAAACCCGCCACATCGACGATCAATTGCACAGTATCGGGCATCATCGAAGACTCAATGGACGATATCCTGCACAAAGTGCATGAAGCCGGCTTAACACTTAAGGCAGGTTGTGGCATAGGCTATGAATTCTCGACCCTACGCCCACGTGATGCTTACGTGTCCGGCGCCGGCGCCTATACCTCTGGGC
>JBEGMT010000098.1:0-6831 GCA_041182925.1 Pseudomonadota bacterium
CCATGACAATAAAGCCACAATCGCAATTAATAAATAAAAGCGGATTTCATGCAAAACGCTCATAGATAACCTTGTAACACCTTATCGAATGAACCTTGTACCTGCATAATCAAATCGCAGACCTCTCGAACCGCGCCTTGACCACCTAAAGTTTGAGTACACCAATCGGCGTATTGTTTCACTGCAAAATTGGCATCTTGCACCGCAATCGCAAAGCCTACTTGGGTCATAATCGGCAAGTCCAGCAAATCATCGCCGACATGCGCCACTTGCTTTGGACTTAATTGCAGATTTTGCAAAATCTCTTGAAATGCCATGCGCTTGTTTTCATGGCCTTGATAAACGTGCTCTATACCTAAGTTTTTCATCCGCAAAGCCACTGTGGGAGAACTGCGCCCAGAAATCACAGCAATTTCAACACCAGTCTGCTTTAACAATTTAAGCCCATGACCGTCACGAGCATGAAAGCATTTGTACTCATTGCCTTGTTGATCGAAAAACAAACGGCCATCGGTTAAAACGCCATCAACATCGAGAATTAACAACTTGAGCTGGTTAATTTTTTCAATTTGCTCTGAGCTTAAACCAAACATGACAGCCACTTAAACAATCCCAGCACGCAGTAAATCATGCATATTCAACGCACCTTGTAATTTTCGCTGTTGATCAACGACTAATAAAGCATTAATTTTTTTAGCTTCCATAATCTGCATAGCTTCAACTGCTAACAGATCTGCACCAATCGTTGCACATGAAGCCGTCATCACCTGATGAATCTGCGTTGAACGCACATCTAGACCTTTTTCTAACATGCGACGTAAATCACCATCAGTAAAAATACCTAGCACTTGCTGCTGATCATTAATCACCGCTGTCATGCCTAATTTTTTATTGGTCATTTCCAACAAAGCACCACTAACCAAAGCCGAACTATTGACAGCTGGCACGTCCTTTCCAGCATGCATGACATCAACAACTCTCAAGATTAAACGTTTACCTAAACTACCACCGGGATGAGAGAGCGCAAAGTCGTCACGGGTAAAACCCTTAGTTTCGAGCAACGAAACCGCTAAAGCGTCACCCATCACTAAAGCAGCAGTGGTGCTAGAAGTGGGTGCTAAACCTAAAGGGCAAGCCTCTTGCTGAACGGCAACATTGATATGAACAGTCGCTAATTTTGCCAACGTTGAGTCGGGCTGGCCAGTCATGGCGATTAATGAAACGCCTAAACGTTTGATTAAAGGCAGGATGGTTAAAATTTCAGCGGTTTCGCCAGAGTTAGATAACGCCAACACCACATCTTGACGAGTAATCATCCCTAAATCACCGTGACTCGCTTCGCCTGGATGAACAAAAAAAGCAGGAGTACCCGTACTAGCCAAAGTTGCCGCAATTTTGCCACCGATGTGCCCAGATTTGCCCATTCCCGTCACGACAATCCGACCTTTACAGGCCAACATTAAGTGACAAGCATCAACAAACGCTTGATTAATCTGATCTGCAAGAGCAATAACAGCTTGAGCCTCGGTACGAATCACCGCTAAAGCCAGTGCCTGAATATTTTGATCTTGCCCCACTTAACCTAGCCTCACATCGCTAAAACCTTAAAAAACAGGAACTATTATTGCATGTTATTCATCATCTTTTCACCCAAGTCATTGACTTAGTCTCGATGCCTCATAGAAAATAGCTGGCTTACAATCCAAATAATTCCTAAATATTTGCCACATGGCTAACAGCGAAAGTCTCGAAAAAAATATCGTCTCTATTAAACACCTAAGCTTCTCTCGTGGTTCGAGGAAAATTTTTGATGATATTAGTTTGGACATCGCACGCGGTAAAATCACGGCTATCATGGGACCTAGCGGTACCGGCAAAACCACCTTATTAAAATTAATCGGCGGCCAATTAAGCCCTGATCATGGTCAAATTCATGTCGATGGCCAAAATGTACATCGCCTAAAAAGTAAGGATTTATTCAATTTGCGTAAACGCATGGGCATGTTATTTCAAAGCGGTGCGCTGTTAACCGATATGAATGTGTTTGATAACGTTGCATTCCCGTTGCGTGAACACACTCATTTACCAGAATCGATGATTCGCAGCTTGGTTCTAATGAAATTACATGCGGTTGGCTTGCGCGGCGCACGTAATTTAATGCCTAGTGAATTATCTGGCGGCATGGCCAGACGGGTGGCACTTGCCAGAGCAATTGCCCTTGATCCTTTGATGATCATGTACGATGAGCCATTTACCGGCCAAGACCCCATTTCAATGGGCGCTTTGGTCCATTTGATTAAATCACTCAACAATGCTCTCGGATTAACCAGCATTATTGTTTCGCATGATGTACAAGAAACCGCTGCCATCGCTGATTACATCTATGTGCTGTCCGAAGGTAAAATTGTTGGTCAAGGCACACCGCAACAACTCGCTGATTCTGATTCAGAATGGGTACAACAATTTATGAATGGTAATGCTGATGGGCCTGTTCCATTCCAATATCCAGCCCCTGATTACCTAGACGATTTATTATCGTCTCACTCAACAACAGCGAACTGACCATGTTTGAATTTTTAGAAAATCTAGGAAAAGCCACCCGCAGTAGCTTTGCTAAGCTCGGTCGTAGCACCCTATTTTTAGGACATACCTTAACTGGCATCGGTGATGTGATACCGCGTCCTAATTTACTGATTAAACAAATTTATTCAGTTGGTGTACTGTCGTTTCTGATTATCACCATTTCAGGTTTATTCGTTGGCATGGTCTTAGGCTTGCAAGGTTTTTATACCTTGTCTGATTTCGGCGCTGAAGAATCATTGGGGGTTATGGTTGCTGCTTCATTGGTTCGTGAATTGGGGCCAGTGGTCTCAGCTTTACTATTCGCAGGCCGAGCAGGCTCAGCACTAACCGCTGAAATTGGCTTAATGAAAGCCACTGAACAACTATCAGGCATGGAAATGATGGCGGTTGATCCTGTCAAACGTATTATTTCACCTCGCTTTTTAGCCGGTTTCATATCGACACCTTTATTAGCCGCCTTATTCAGTGCTGTTGGCGTAATGGGGGGACATTTAGTCGGCGTTGGAATGCTTGGGGTTGATGACGGTGCATTCTGGGCACAAATGCAAGCCAATATTGATTTTCAAGAAGACATCATCAATGGCGTGATTAAAAGTATCGTCTTTGGCTTTGTCGTATCGTGGATTGCTTTATTTGAAGGCTATGACGCTATTCCTACCGCCGAAGGCGTTAGCCGAGCGACTACCAGAACCGTGGTTAACTCAGCTTTCTCAATTTTAGGCCTCGATTTCATTTTAACCGCACTCATGTTTGGAGATATTTAACATGCAGCATTCCAAGACCCAAGACACTCTCGTCGGTCTTTTTGTCGCCACTGGTATTGCCGCCTTGTTCTACATGGCACTACAAATCAGCAATCTTGGCTCTTATAGCAGTAACGATACCTATACCATAATTGCGAATTTTCAAAATTCAGGCGGATTAAAAATTAAATCACCGGTTTCCATTGCCGGGGTTCGGATTGGCCGAGTTTCATCTATTACTTTGGATAAAGAAACACATGAATCGGTAGTAGAAATGCAAATTGATTCAAAATATAACAACTTGCCTGACGATTCTGGGGCCAGCATTTATACCGCTGGCTTACTCGGTGAACAATACATCAGCATTGATCCAGGCCCAGGTATTAGCGGTGACTTTTTGAAAGACAAAAGTAAAATCGATAACGTAAGCTCGGCGATTATTTTGGAAGAAATGATTGGTAAATTCATGCTCAACAAGGCGGAAGGCAAATAATGCCAAAGCTAAACTTAATCGAACAAGCACCGGGTTATTACCTGTTAGAAGGTAGCTTGACCTTCGCCAGTATCGACAAACAAAGCCCACAGTCTTTTAAATTTCTGCGCGGAATGGATCGTGTTTGCATTGACTTATCCAAACTCCAAGCCAGCGATAGTGCCGGCCTAGCATTAATGATTGAATGGATAAAACTCAGTAGAATGAGCCGAGTCAAACTGAGTTTCAAACATATTCCCGATCAATTACTCGCACTAGCCAAGCTTAGCGGCTTACAAGAAAGCGAATACTTCTCTAGCAACGGCGCGGCATCGCCCTTGCCTCATTAATAAATAACTCACGAATCTCCATGGACAAATTACTCATCTCCGGCGGTGAACCTCTTTCCGGTGAACTACGCATTTCAGGCGCGAAAAACGCCGCTTTACCAATCTTGGCGGCTACCTTGTTATCCGATACGCCAGTCAGCGTTGGCAATATCCCGCATTTACACGACATCACCACCACCATGGAATTGCTCGGTCAAATGGGCATCGGTTTAATGGTCGACGAAAAGATGAATATCGAAGTCGATTCCAGCACTATCAATAAATACGAAGCGCCTTACGAATTGGTAAAAACCATGCGTGCTTCGATTTTAGTGTTGGGGCCTTTATTAGCGCGTTTTGGCGAAGCCCATGTATCACTGCCTGGTGGTTGCGCGATTGGTACACGCCCAGTTGACATTCATATTGACTCGCTGATCAAAATGGGTGCCGACATTCAGGTTGAATCTGGGTTTATACATGCCAAAGTCAAACGCCTAAAGGGCTGTCACTTGGTACTGGATAAAATCACCGTCACAGGCACTGAAAATATTTTGATGGCCGCGACCTTGGCCGAAGGCACAACCATTATTGAAAATGCAGCTAAAGAACCTGAAGTATCGGATTTAGCTAATTTTTTAAATGCGATGGGGGCAAAAATCAGCGGCATTGGCACCGATATTTTGGTGGTTGAAGGTGTAGAAAGATTGGGCGTGCCTGATCTACATTACGACATCCTGCCAGACCGTATCGAAACCGGCACTTATTTAGTGGCAGGCGCGATTAGCCGTGGCCGAGTTAAATTAAAAAATACCGACCCAACCACGCTTGACGCAGTTTTGGTTAAATTACGCGAAGCAGGCGCTGAAATCACCACTGGTGACAACTGGATTGAATTGAATATGCACGGCAAACGTCCCAAAGCCGTCACCATCCGTACCGCCCCCTATCCAGCGTTCCCAACCGATATGCAGGCACAATTTACTGCTCTGAATGCTGTTGCGGAAGGCGTCGCTTTAATCACTGAAACCGTATTTGAGAACCGTTTCATGCACGTTCAAGAACTTCAACGCATGGGCGCACAAATTAAAGTTGAAGGTAATACTGCAATTTGTACAGGCATCGAACGCCTAAAAGCGGCGCCAGTCATGGCGACTGATTTACGCGCATCTGCGAGCTTAGTATTAGCGGCTTTAGTTGCTGATGGCGAAACTTTAGTTGATAGGATTTATCATATCGACCGTGGTTACGACCATATCGAAGAAAAACTCACACAATTAGGCGCAAGCATTCGCCGTGTTCCACGCTAAGGTGTTGTCATTATGTTAACGATAGCTGTTTCAAAAGGCCGCATCTACGAAGAAGCCTTACCTCTTCTAGCCGAAGCTGGCATTACGCCGATTGATGACCCACAAAAAAGTCGCAAGCTGATTTTGACCACCACCCATCCGGAGGTGCAATTAGTGATTATTCGCGCAACTGATGTGCCGACTTTTGTCGAATACGGTGCAGCCGATCTTGGTATTGCCGGCAAAGATGTATTGATGGAGCATGGCGCTGATAGTCTTTACGAACCCTTAGATTTAGGTATCGCTGGTTGCCGTTTAATGACCGCAGCTCGGGTTGATGCACCGGAAATTAAAGGCCGTATTCGTGTTGCAACGAAATACGTCAAAACCGCGCAACGTTATTTTGCCGATCTTGGCGTGCAAGCCGAAATTATCAAATTGTACGGTTCAATGGAATTGGCGCCACTAGTCGGACTGGCTGATTGCATCGTTGATTTAGTCGATACCGGCAACACCTTAAAAGCCAATGGCTTGGAACCTCGCGAATTAATTACAAACATCACTTCGCGCTTAGTGGTTAATAAAGCTTCAATGAAAATGAAGCACCAAGCTATTCAAGCTCTAATTGACCAACTTGAAATCACTTTAGCCCAACGGTAAACCGATGACAGCCATTTCCATAACTCGCCTTGACGCCAACACTGCCGATTTTAACCAGCAACTGCAAAGCCTGCTGGCTTGGGATGCTGCCGATGATTTGCAGGTTCATCAACGAGTTTTGGAAATTATTGCTGATGTCCGTCAACGCGGCGATCAAGCATTGGTTGATTACACCAACCGTTTCGATCACTGCCAATTTAAACAAGCTGCCGATTTGGAACTGAACCAACAGGCTTTATTGGACGCTTGGAATAGTTTACCCAGCGAGCAAGCGGTTGCTTTACAAAGTGCCGCTAATCGAATTCGCGCTTATGCTGAACAGCAAAAACTACAATCTTGGCAATATACTGAGAATGATGGCACAGTATTAGGTCAAAAAGTGACTGCCTTAGACAAAGCCGGCCTTTATGTCCCAGGCGGTAAAGCCGCTTATCCATCATCAGTATTAATGAACGCCATCCCTGCTAAAGTGGCTGGGGTTGGTGAATTAATCATGGTAGTTCCAACACCCAATGGCGAAACTAATCCTTTAGTTTTAGCGGCGGCACATGTAGCTGGCGTTGATCGGGTGTTTACGATAGGTGGGGCACAAGCTGTAGCGGCGTTGGCTTACGGCACAGAAACGATTCCAGCAGTTGATAAAATTGTTGGTCCAGGCAATATTTATGTCGCCACTGCGAAAAAGTTGGTATTCGGCCAAGTCGGTATCGACATGATTGCCGGCCCTTCAGAAATTTTGATTATCTGCGATGGTTTGA
>JBEGMT010000099.1:0-3607 GCA_041182925.1 Pseudomonadota bacterium
GATTGGCGGTATTCAACTGATTAGTCGCTAATTCATCAAGCTGGGTTTTTAGGGCTTGATTGGCAGCATCGGAAGCAGGTAAAGCGGTTAATTGTGGTTCAACGGTTTTTTGAAATTCAGCGAGTTGTGATTGCGCCGATAAACCTAACCCCGCACCAACCAATAAAGCAGTGATGGCAATACCATTAGCAATATAAGCCAAGGTCGGTTTGCTGGTCGAATTGACAGAACGCTTATAGCTATCGGTTTGCGAATTAGCCTGTCTGACACTCTCTAAGCCACTGGCTAAATCGTTTTTAGTGATTCTTAACTCAAGGGCTTTTTTTAGCTCAGCGATTTGCGCTTCTAATTTGGCAATTTGCTGATTGTCTAACACAACCGGACTAGGCTGAACGGCGGCTTGCTCAGTTTTAACTTCACTGACTTTTGGCACATAACCCGGTTCAAATTCTTCAATGTGAGCAACTTGATCTAAAGCGGTTAATTCTGGCGTGGTTACTTCATCAAACGCTTCAACGATATTGCTGTCATTGCCATATTCAGCAAATTCATCAATCAGTAATTCATCCAAAGCGTCATCAACATCGACGTGATACGGGTCTTTGGGTTTTACAATCTCACCTAGATCGTCGCCAAAATTATCTAGTGTCCTTTTTTTAGATTCAGCCATCTGAGTTCTCGATTAAATAATTAAGCGGGTTTTAATGCCGTTAACAGCGCATTCACCTGTAAACGTGATTGCAATTGAATATTCACAAAACCGGCATCGGTCATTTGTTGAATAGCTAAAGCTTCACGCATGATGTGGTTTTCTGATTCATCATTAAATAAATGAATAATCCAATGTTCTAACAAATCCAGACGGTTAATCTCGGTTAGCACTTTAAAGTAACCAGCCACTTCTTGTTGCGTGTTGCGAGTATGGGCAGAAGCGTCATCCAAAGCATAACGGTCACCATTAATAAATTGGCCGTTGGCTTTTAACACCCGCTGCATTTCGACAATCACCTGTTGCCGATAATCGGCGCGGAAATTATGCAAGGTATAAGCAGAAGCGATGACATCAACACTGTTGCTATCCAAAGCCTGCAAAGCCGATAAAGCATCCTCGCCAGAGAAGCTTAAGCGCCCCGCTTCAACCCAATCCTGTAAATTTTGCTTGGCTTGGTTTTGCATGGTTGGTTCGTTATCGACGCTTAATAACTTGAGATTTTGATCAGCCGATAAAATCGACAAAGTGGTGATGCCGGTGCCGCCGCCTAGCTCGACAACATTAATTGCTGTCGTTTGAGTTTGTGCATATTCACCCACCGCAACGCCAACTAATCGACTCATTTCCGTGGCATAAGGGCAAATCAATTTGAGCATTTGGTAATCCTGACCGATTACCCCTGAAAACATGGCGTCGTAAGCGCTATCCTGACTCATTTCTGTGCCTTCGCTTGTTGTTTGGCTTGATAAGCGGCTAATTGTTCGGCAGTCGCATCGGCTTGATATTGGTCTTTCCATTCGCTGTAAGGCATCCCGTAGACCACGGTTCTGGCTTGTTCATAATCCAAATCAACACCGCGATTTGCCGCTTCGGCGGCGTACCATTTGGCTAAACAATTTCGGCAAAAATCACCGTGTATCATTAAATTGATGTTTTGAACTTCGGTGTGTTGCTGTAGATGCGCCAGCAAGCGTCTAAACGCTGCGGCTTCAAGCTCGGTTGTCAGATCTGTCGGCATTTACGGATTCCGTTATGTAAAGTTTTATTTTAACAGCGCACTCGGCGGGGAACATAGTTTTCGTGTTGAGGCATGGAGAATGTTGGCGGAATTTGGGCTTACAGGCTAAACTGAAATCGCACCATTCAATTAGGCGCGGCCTCATGACTAGCATTACATTTATCACTTTAAAATTTGTTGAAAAGCTTGAGCAAGCATCGGCGATTGCAGAAGCACAAAAAATGCCTTTTCTGAAGCCTTAGATTCCTGGTTAGCTACTTGGAACGACCTATTAGAAATGGAAAATCGTTTGATTAAATGCAGGATGGGTTTAGCTCTTGGTCAAATTGCTATTCTCGCGACGTTGGTAAAACTTTTGTAATCACTATTTCACATTACCCTTCAGAGTTTAAGCACCCTGTTTTTGTATACAATTTCCACCTAAGCACATACAATGCCAGCTCTTTTTAGCCCTTAGCTAGAATCCAGCTTGAAATGGTCTTTTCTGTTTTATTAAAATCACTCAACGCGCTCTAATTCGAGCCATAATCAATGAAGCCGCTTTTAGAATTTTTCCCGATTGTTCTGTTCTTTATCGCTTACAAGCTTTACAACATCTATGTTGCCACTGGCGTGGTGATTGTTGCCACTATTATTCAGGTGTTAATTTACTGGTTCCGTTATCGTAAGGTTGAGCCTATGCAATGGGTCACCTTAGGCTTAATTTTAGTGATGGGCGGAGCGACGATTTATCTGCAAGACGAACAATTTATCAAATGGAAGTTGACCATCATCGAGTGGTTATTCGGTAGCGCATTCTTAACCAGCCAGTTTTTTGGTAAAAAGACTTTTATTGAGCGGATGATGGGGGGCAATCTAGAATTGCCTACACCGATTTGGAAACGCTTGAATCTAAGCTGGGCAGGATTTTTTATCAGCGTGGGTGGTCTTAATCTGTATGTCATGGAGCATTACAGCACCGATGATTGGGTAAGTTTTAAAACTTTCGGTGTACCGGGCATGATGCTGACTTTTATCATTATCCAAATGGCGTTTTTGTATAAACACTTACCTAATCCAGAGAAGAAATAATGTTGTATGCCATTATGGCCGAAGATACGGCTGATAGTTTAGCTAAGCGGCTGGCCGCTCGTCCTGACCATTTGCAGCGCTTGCAGGCTTTACAAGATCAAGGCCGCTTAGTATTGGCTGGCCCTCATCCGGCTATTGATGCTGAAAATCCAGCCGAAGCAGGTTTTAGCGGTAGTTTGATTATCGCTGAGTTTTCTGATTTAGCCTGCGCCCAAGCTTGGGCTGATGCTGATCCTTATTTTGCTGCGGGCGTTTATGCTCGCGTTGTTGTTAAACCTTTCAAACAAGTATTTCCGCAATGACCGCCGACATTATTAGACAAAAATTAGACGAGGCTTTAAAGCCTGAGTTACTAGAAATTATCGACCACAGCGCCGCTCATGCCGGTCACGCTGGCAATCGCCAAGGCGGCGGACATTACAATGTCACCATTGTTTCAACGGCATTTGAAGGTAAATCCCTAGTACAACGCCATCAACTAATTTACAAGGCGTTGAATGACTTGATGAAACAAGAAATTCATGCGCTTGGCATTAATGCTTTAACCCCTTCTGAAAATCAATAGGAAATTGAAACCATGAAATTAAAACTTGTCCCTTTAGTTCTTGCTAGTGCGACTTTAATCTCCGGCTGTGACAAACTAGATTCAGCAAACAAGGCACCCGCAGTGAGCAAAGAAGATGCCATTGCGTCAGTAAACGGTACGTATATCAGCAAAAAAACTTTGGAAACTTTAGAAAAAGAAATTGCTGATCGTAGCCAAGGCCAAAAATTTCCTAAAGAGCAATTGGTTGATGAGTTAATTC
>JBEGMT010000100.1:0-3086 GCA_041182925.1 Pseudomonadota bacterium
GATTTCTATGGAATGACAAACTCAAAAAATTTCAGTCATTAAACAGCAAAATGCTGATTTTTTAGTGCGGACCACTGCGTAACATCAGTTAAAGATGATGTATATTGAACCGATGCAACAAATGAAGGAACCTTATTCAATGCACAAAACTCGGAATTGGCTGATAGTCATCACTGTATTAGTAACTGCCATCGGTTTGTTTTTGTGGTGGCAATGGCCTAAAACAGTCACGGTTGTCACCGCCAGTCACGGCCCAGCTGTCGCAGCGATTTACGCAACCGGCACCGTCGAACCTTCTGTCACTTTACCGATTGCTTCTCGCCAAGCTGGCCATTTGCTCGAGCTGGTGGTTGATGAAGGCCAAACCGTCCGTAAAGGTCAATTACTGGCGAGATTAAACGATAGCGATTTGACTAGCACCGTGACTGAACTGGCTGTCCGCGCTAATTTTGCTCGCCAATATTTTGAACGTCTGCAAACTTTAGGCCAGCGTAATCTGGTTGCCAAACTGGATATTGATCGTGCCAAAGCCGACATGGACGCCGCCGTCGCCAGCGTTAATCGCGCCAATGCCTTACGCGATTTTATGACCTTAACCGCGCCAGCCGATGGTTTGATCATCAAGCGTGATGGTGAAATTGGTCAATTCATCCCCGCCGGTCAGCCGATTTTTTACCTGTCTTGTTGTGCGCCTTTAAGAATCACCGCTCAAGTTGATGAAGAAGATATTGCTCAAGTGCGGGTTGGACAACCCGTAGTATTGCGTAGTGATGCTTTGCCTAAACAAGTGTTAGACGGTGTAGTGAGTGAAATTACCCCAAAAGGCGATCCGGTGGCGCGTAGTTATCGGGTGCGGATTGGTTTGACTGATCCTGGCCAATTACAAATTGGTATGACTGTTGATGCCAATTTGATTGTCGAACAACGCGATAATGTTTTATTAGTGCCAACCTTCGCAATTGATAACAACGCGGTTTGGGTTATTAGTGACAATCAACTTCACAAACAAGCGGTAGTGACCGGTATCACTAGCGCTGAGCGTACCGAAATTGTCAGCGGTTTAGCGGCAGACAGTCAAATTGTTACTACCTTATCCGCCGATTTCCGCGAAGGCCAAGCGGTACGGATTAAACCCAGTCAACCCTGATGCCAATTCAACTGCAAATCGCCTTAACCCACTTAACCAGTCGCAAGCGGCAAACTTTGGTGTCTTTGTCGGGGGTGATATTGGGTGTGGCGTTTTTCTTAGCGGTGTCGGCTTTAATGCGCGGCTCAGAGCAAGATTTCATCAAACGCTTGGTCGATAATAGTCCGCACATCACGGTTTATGACGAATATCGCCATCCGCAAATCCAACCCGCGCAATTACGTTGGGCCGACGGTGCAGTGCATATTCAGCATTTAACCCCTAAAACCGAAGTGCGGGGGATTCGTAGCTATCGGGAAAAACTGGCTTTAATTGAAAGCTTGCCCGGCTTACGGATTGCGCCGGTTTTGATTGGGCCGGTGGTGCTTAGTTTTGCTGGACGCGATCAAGCGGGGAGCTTGTCGGGGATTATTCCCAGCAAAATGAACAAAGTTTCGACGATTCGCGAAAAAATCCAGGAAGGTAGCTTAGACGCACTAACTGCCAATCCCAATGGCATTATTATTGGTCGTGGTTTGTCGGATAAATTCCAAATTGGTTTGGGGCGTAATCTCAGCGTCGCTACCCAAGATGGCGGCTCGCGGGTGATGAAAGTGGTGGGGATTTTTCGGACCGGTAACGCCACCTATGACGAAAGCCAAAGCTTTGTGAATTTAAAACGCGCCCAAGTGATGTTTGATAGACCGAATCGGATTAATCGTTTCATTATCAAGTTGGATGACCCTTATCAAGCGCTTGTCATCGCTCATCGCATCGAAACTGCGATTGCCTATAAAGCCACCTCTTGGACAGAAGCTTCGGAAGATATTTTAAGTTTGCTAATTGTCCGCAACATCATCATGTTTAGCGTGGTGTTGGCGATTTTAATTGTCGCTTCATTCGGGATCTACAACACCTTATCGACGATTGTGATCGAGAAAACTCGTGATATTGCGATTCTTAAATCAATGGGTTTTCACGCCAACGATATACGGCTGATTTTCTTGTTTGAAGGTAGCATTATCGGTGCTATTGGCAGTCTGTTTGGGTTGTTGCTGGGCGCCGGTTTAATGCACATTTTGTCGACTATCGAAGTTAAACCACCGGGGGTTACCGAAAAAGCCTTTTTGCCGATTTGGTGGGGGATAGAGCAATTTGAACTGGCGGTTTTATTCGCGCTGTCGTCTTGTATCTTAGCGGCTTATCTGCCAGCTAGACGGGCCGGTAAAGTGCATCCAGTGGAAATTTTGCGGGGAGCTTAGGTGAGTATTTTAAAAGCCGAAAACTTAGTTCGCCGTTTGGCGGGTGAAATGCCTGTGACACTGGTTGACGATATTAGCCTAGAGATTCAGGCGGGCGAGTTTGTCTGCATCATGGGGCCATCCGGTTCTGGTAAATCATCGTTGCTGTATTTATTGGGCTTGCTTGATGTCGCAAGCAGCGGTCGCTTGTGGCTGGATAATGAAAATGTCTCGCGGCTGCATGATGACCAATTAGCCAATCGCCGTTTGGAAAAACTCGGTTTTGTATTTCAGTTTCATTTTTTACTGGCCGAATTTACCGTGTTAGCCAATGTCACGCTGCCGATGCGTCGTTTGCGGCGATTAAGCGAAACCAAGATTAATCAACGTGGCATGGCTTTATTAGATAGCTTGGGCGTTGCCGATCAAAGCCATAAATATCCGCATCAACTCTCCGGCGGCCAACGGCAACGCGTGGCGATTGCTCGAGCATTAGCTAACGATCCGTTAGTGATTTTAGCTGACGAACCGACCGGTAATCTCGACACGGCTTCAGGTGCCTTGGTGCAACAAATTCTCCGCGATTTAGCCCATCAAACCGGTAAGGCGGTGGTGGCAGTCACTCATGATCCCGTGTTCGCTAGTTCAGCAGATCGGCGCATTATGTTGATTGATGGCAAAATTAACCCTGATTTGTCGTGATGATAATCTACTTATAA
>JBEGMT010000101.1:0-7546 GCA_041182925.1 Pseudomonadota bacterium
TACCGATAATCGCAGCACCAACACAGTTGTGAAAAAATCGCTGCGACTAAACCACTAATTCCCTAGCACGATGTTCGTCTTGGGTAGCCGAGAAAACAACTTTCCCTTGCTGCGTCACAACATAATATTTGTAACACAATAGCTAAGAAGTTAAGTCAATGCAGGGAGTTGACACGGCAGAGGGAGGAAGCGCAATCCACTGGGTAATATCAGTTTTATATTTTATCGGGCGTTTGTCGTTGAATCTTACCTTCAACACCACAAAAGACTTCGGTAGCCAACCGATGAAAAATGCCGTGCTCAACTACGCCAGGTATGGCGGATAAGGTATTGTTTAAAAGTGTAATGTCAGTGGCCGTATCAAAGAAAATATCAAGTATCAGACTTCCATGTGCTGTGACGGCTATGCCATCCCCAGCCGAATTAAGTCTCAAACCGCCTCGCCCCCCTATCGCCTCAATACTGCGTAAAACTAATCGCCAAGCAAAAGGCATCACCTCAACGGGCACTGGAGATTTTGATGCAAGCCGCTCAACCCGTTTACTTTGATCAATTAACACCCAGAATGCATGACTATTTTGAGCTAGCAGTTTTTCACGAACCAGATCTGATCCTTTTCCCTTGAGAAGACTCATCTCAGAATCAACTTCATCCGCACCATCCACATAAACATCTAGTCGCTCAACCTGATCAATTCCCACTAAAGGCAATCCGAGAGTATGGGCTTTTATGGCGCTCACCACAGAACTTGATACGGTGCTGATTGTTAAGCTTTCCTCCCGCATACGGCGTGCAAGGGCATCTATAAAATAATTAGCCGTAGAACCTGTTCCTAACCCAACCAACATTCCATCTAGTATTCGGCTGGCCGCATATTCTGCAACAAGTTGTTTGTCATTCATTGCTTACTCCGTTGATTGTTGATTAGAGCGCGTCCAATGATACTAAAACGGTCGTTATATTCTGTTTCTAGAATCATATAAACCAATCAAGCATCATTGAAATTTCGAAAATTGCCATTTTAATTCCAAGCGCTGTCATAGTTGTTGGTAGTGCATTGAATAAACAAACCGGACTAGCTTTTTAGGATTCTTGCAGAGCTTCTGGTTGTAACACTCAGTCAACAGCATCTTACGTTGACGACTGTTAGGCAATCGGCATTTTAAGTATTCACCGCTAAACTCAAATCATTCAAGAGCAATCGCAATCTAGCACTAAATCAAAACCCGGCCTACTGCCTCTTAGTTGAAAACGATTAAAGAATATTTACTTTATTTGAAGTACTGGTATCCTCAAGTTAAATCAATTTTTTAGAAAAAAACACCGTAACCCTTTGATATAATTGATTTTTAAACTTTAAGCCATGAATTAGTTAGTGATACTTAACAAAGCATGGTAATGTCAGCTTGCTGTTTTTAAAAGGCAATTACTATAATTATTAGGAGACCGCTATGAACAGATCTAATTTAAAAAAATCAATTTTCTTAAGCCTTGTTATCGCTTTTTTCTCTTTCTTTTCGATTACAGCTAACGCAAATCCAGAGACTGAAAAGCAATGTTTTTCTGATGTGCAAGGTAAAATCGCTTGGAATGCAGAAAAAAACATGAACTGGGATCCGAAAAACGTCGAACAATTATGCAAAGGCACTGAAAAACCGTCTCAGCCGGGTCAGTGCTTTAATACCATAATGAACGGCCACGTTAATTGGGGAAAAGGAACAGATTGGGAATGGCAAAACGCCATTAACCTATGTTCTGGTTCAAATGATGCCGAAAAAACTGTCCAATGTTTTAAAAATGCGGTGGGTTTAGGCAAAGACTGGCAAGAAGCAATTTTAACCTGTCAGCGTGGTAACAATTAATCTGATCACCATCGAAAAATAGGCAAAAAGTGTAACTTGATGCCAAATTTGCAGGCCTATAGAGTAATCTATAGGCCTTTTTCTTTACTA
This sequence comes from Pseudomonadota bacterium, assembly GCA_041182925.1. Taxonomy (GTDB): domain Bacteria; phylum Pseudomonadota; class Gammaproteobacteria; order Methylococcales; family Methylomonadaceae; genus Methylomonas. Next base: position 1,953 of record JBEGMT010000101.1, read on the forward strand.
AAAGACTGTTGCAACTCTGAATCAATCAATTCAGTCAACAGAAAATGTTTTTATTGATTCGCTAGTTTTACAACAAACTATTTGTTCAACATCAATTTGGCGGGATTAATCAGTATCATCGCAATGATTACTGTCATTTTTTAACTGTAATCAGCTATCTCTATAGCAAAATTGAAGCCAATTTCATGATACAAAACCTTAAACATTTATAGCTTGTGTTGACAGCTCACTATTTACTACTTCACTTGACAGCTACCAACCGCCACCATTGCCGATAATCACTCCCATTAGTGCGCCAACACCAGTTGCTACAGGATCGCCCTGACTAATACCGTAACCGACGGCACCACCAACTAAACCACCCAACAAGCCATTTGCTGGCTGAGCATAGTAAACCGGCGGCGCATAGTAGCTTGGTGTCGGCACATACTCAACAACAGGCGGGCGAACATAGATAACCTGTGGAGGATAGTCACCTAGGTAGTGGTGCCTTGGGTAATGATGACCGTAATGCCAACCATGATCAGCAACAGCAGTAAAAGACATCACCCAACCCAATAAAATAAATAACATTAATCTGAACATATAAACCCCTTAAAGTAATCAGCTTAGTCGAAACTATTCTGAAGGGATGAGCCTTAAACACTGCTTAAATGACTGATTAGCTAAACAAAACCGGACACGGTAATTGTCGTTAACCGGTCAGGATAGTTGACGCGGGACAGGCATTGCTATAAATCAAGGCTGTAGGCGGTCGAGGAAAGGAAGCTCGTAGCTCGCTTGGAGAACCTGAGTTCGATTGGGTTAGGTGTCAGCCGCAACCCAACGCGTTGGTCTTCGATTATTGGGTTAAGCTTTATTGATACAGTATCTACGCCCTTTGTATATCGTTATTTCACCCCCCAACTGTTATTACTCAAATAGAGTAATAATTTTAAATGCACTAGATTGATACATTTTTATTCAATCGCAACGACCGTATCAAACAACCTGTAATGCGATAAACAGTGATGGTTTAGCGTTTTTGTACAAAAACTCTGCCATCCAGAATCAGTAGCTATGATTGCTTTTCATGTTCAAGCAACCAGTCGTCATAAACACGAAAACGATATAACTACTCAATAATTGCAAGTTCTTGAATGTATGTTGTGGTGGTGCGAAAGCGGCTATGCGGTAAAACTACCCAAACAATAAAGCCGCCGCCCCTTTCTTTGTTTAAACTTCAACCGCTAACAAAAGATGATTATTTACCTGATCTGCTTTTAAATAATTTTAATGTATTTCAGGACTATGCCATGCTTCAGTGACTAAGTCTGTAATTTCAAGAATAAAAAGTCTAATTAGCTGAAAACCTGCAATTGCAATCAGAACCAAAGCTGATAGTGTAGAAAAAATAAGAATTGCTAGTTTCATTTTGCCCCCCAAATAAAATTGAAACAATAAAACCAGCCGACAGTTTTAAGCCTTTTTCCATACAAATCAAGTTGTTATATGACAACATTCGTTGCTAAAATTTTCCAGTAATTTAACTATCATGGGCTTAACTACAATTCTTAAAGCAAAATGTGGCTATCTTTTTTGAAAAAAGCCGCTCTAAGCGGCGATTTGAAAGGTGTCCTAATAGCCTAGATTGGTTCGCAATTATCTTGCTTTATGATGAATCTAATTATGAACACAAGCACTCAAGGAAAAACCGCATAGCTGCCTACTTAAGATTGGTATTTTTAGCGGTTTAACACAGTTATCAACAAAAATGGATTGATAGTTTCGGTAATCTTTTTAAGTATCGATTACTTGCCAAGATCAGCACGGTGTTTATCTAACTTATTGATTTATATTGCTCTAAATCAAATGTCTAAAAGCTAGTCAATCTAAGTCAATGCGTGAAAAATTAAGCAGTTAGGCAAACTAATCAGCTTTAACTCACAGAGTTATCCACAAGATTTGTGGATAACTACTGAAATCAGTAAGTTAGCAAAGAAATTTATAAACAATTTTTAGGACTTGTCACACCCCTGTTCCTGATTAGGACCGATTGCTTGACTTAGCAATCATCGCCAACGCTTTTAACTATCAACCAAAATAGCGATAGAATTTAACGGGTAACCAGTTGATTGAACACGGCTTTGATTACTTGATTTTCAAACACCATCTCGGAATGTCGTCCTTGATTATCAAGGATGGGCATTTGATGATAATTTTCATCTAGCATTAGCGGCAATAATTCAGCAATATCAGCATCACTAGGCAATATTTTTACATTCTTACGCCTAATACGACCGTCATATTTTAGCTGTATTGGTTTTAATGTCATGGCTAGGTTTTATAAAGGTTAACCACCTTTTCAGTAAAGTTGCAGCAAGATTAGCAAATGCAGGCTACATTATCTCGACTCGAGGTAAAGGCGGTGGGATTGGTTTAGCAAAACACCCTCATGCCATCGGGATCGGCGATTTAATCAGAAAAACAGACGTAAACTATGAATCTGGCTGAATGTTTTGCTATGCCAAATAATCAATTTGTTTGGTTCCCACTTGCGGATGCCGCATATCAGAGTGATATTAACAAGTTTGCTAAGTTGGAAAATCTAATCTATTTTGAACTAACATTGGACAAGGTGATGCCCCGTCATATCTTTAAATTTATCTACCTGATTTTAGTTACAACAGCTGTGGGTACATTATGTTATTGGAACAATTTGATGCAGCCCACAAAGCTTGCAGATGCTAGCGTTGATAGGTTGAGTTGTGTTTCTTATTCGCCTTTTCATCAACCCGGCCAAACACCTTTTAATCGTGATTTAGTGATCAGTCCGACCCAAATTGAATCGGATTTACAGCAGTTGTCACAACAGTTTACTTGTGTCCGAACCTATTCGGTTGACCAAGGTTTGGATGCTGTACCGAAACTAGCTCAAAAACTTGGCTTACAAGTTTGGTTAGGCGTCTGGATTGGACGAGATACGGGCAATAATAATCACGAAATCGAAATAGCTACGCGCTTGGCTCAGCAATTTCCTGACACGATTCGCGGTCTGATTGTGGGTAATGAAGTATTGTTGCGCCGGGAGCAAACACCGACACGGTTGCGCGATATTTTGCTGGATGTAAAAAACCGTGTGCCATTTTTACCTGTCAGCTATGCAGACAGTTGGGATTTTTGGTTACGTTACCATCATGAATTAGCGGATGCAGTGTCATTCGCTACCGTGCATATTTTGCCATTTTGGGATGATGATACAGTTGCTGCCAAGGATGCTGCACAGTATGTAGCTGATACTTATCATAAAGTGCAAACGGAAATGTCCGGTAAAGCACTGATGATTGGTGAAACTGGTTGGCCTAGTTACGGTCGCCAGCGCCAAGATGCAGCGGCATCTTTGCTAAATCAGGCACTATTCATTCGCGAGTTTTCAGCGATTGCTCAAGCCGAAGCTATCCCCTACAACATCATCGAAGCTTTTGATCAACCCTGGAAAAGACATTCCGAAGGTGCTGTCGGCGGTTACTGGGGTATGTTTGATGACGATGCTCAGCCCAAATTTGCCTTGCATGGTCAGGTAGCAGAAGCGCCAAATTGGTGTCAGTTAGCGTTTTTGACTATGTTAACGCTGTTCGTATTATTCAGTTATTTGCATTGGCGTCGGCAAAAACTCGACCATTCAATCGCTTTGGTAATTTTGCCGTTGAGTATTATTGGTGGTGGTGCCAGTGTGGCTTATTGGCGTGATATGTTGATGACTAACCGTAATTTGTTGGAATGGAGCTATTCGGTTTTTTATGCGCTGGCTTTGTTGTTAGTCACTTATGGTTTTGTGCTCAATCTAATTCATTGCCTGGCACAGCAACGATATGATTGTAAACAGCCCCCTTTGCAATTAAAGCTTTTAATAGCAAACCAATGCTATTGCGATGACTGGCTAATTCTATTGCGAAGGCTATTTCTATTTGCGGCAGCTGTGGTTTGTTTACTATTAGTATTTGATTTGCGTAACCGCGATTATCCGTTGGCATTATTCAGTTTACCGGCAATCGGCTGGTTTTTAATGGCTTGTATTCAGCGCCAAACCGATATTTCTCTCGAAGAGACTATTTGTGCTGTTTGGGTCGGTCTGGCTGGCTTATGGTTACCCGTAATAGAACACATGATATTTCGCCCCGACATGAGCTTTCATTTTGCCGACGGCATTAATCCTAATGCATTCTATTGGTCGGTTATTTGTCTACTGCTAAGTGGCTCAGTATTATGGAGACAATCCACTCAAAACCCGGACGCTTGACTTAGCTGCTTTGTGACCATAACCGAGGCAGACTTAATAGGGCAATAACAAAGCCAACGCTGTTAAATTCAATACCAGTATGCAGACCGCCGTGAATAACCATCTCAACCATCCCCAGTAATGCAGCGCTCAGACAAACCATGCCTGAGCGCAACCATACACCTAGCAAAGCCACTCCAAACACAGTCAAACCAACGATATTGTCGTAAAAGATGGTGGTTAGGCCATTACGTAAAGCACAGGCAAAATCACTAACGCTCGATTCACAGATAATCGCTAGTTGTTGTGGCTCTATAAAGGCTATTCGTAACCACCAACTGATTAACAAAACCAGTAACAACGCTATACAGGGAAACAGATTAAATTTCATTTAGATACAATTTGACTTCAAAAAAGCACATTTTACTATCCAGAACAGAATAGAGTTTAGATCATAGCTCCCCACGACTGTAGCCCCCTTTTTTTCTGAGCTCATTTTTTAAAATCATTGCTTAAAAAGCAGCAAAAAATGTTGATTAAACAACACTATACCAACACTTTATGCTCGAATATCAACAACCAAAAAAAGTCAAATTTAGCTCAGCCTACGATAACCGACTAAAACGCCTATTTGATTACACTAAAATACCCCTAGAAACCTGAATAGCAAAAACTGAATAACTGGCATCATTTTTGCTTTATTTAGGACAATCGACCAATTAACACTACATACAACAGATAAATTAATATGCAATCACTGTTAGGCCGTAAATTATCAAACAACTACAAAGACAACAGCACTACATCAACCTTACTAGCTTTTGACGAACTACAATCCCGATCTCTAGCACTCTCGCTTCGGGCAACAGCGATGGTTTTTGAAGACCCTGTTTCTCAACGTTTATTGGAACAAATCGAACGTATCGCTCCCAGTGACGCAACGGTGTTAATTATTGGCGAAACGGGTACGGGTAAAGAATTGGTGGCTCGCCATATTCATGCATTAAGCAAACGCAGAAACAACACTTTTGGTGCTTTGAATTGTGCTGCACTTAGCGAAAGCTTGATAGAAAGCGAGTTATTTGGTCACGAAAAAGGTTCATTTACTGGTGCTTTAACTACTAAAGATGGCTGGTTTGAAACAGCCAATAAAGGCACTTTATTTTTAGATGAAGTCGGCGATCTACCTTTAACCCTGCAAGCAAAATTACTGCGCGTGCTACAAGAACAAGAAGTAGTTAAAGTTGGCTCGAGACAACCTGTACCAATTGATGTCCGTATCATTGCTGCGACTAACGTCAATCTCGAAGAAGCCGTCGCAGCCGCCCATTTTAGA
>JBEGMT010000102.1:0-5043 GCA_041182925.1 Pseudomonadota bacterium
AATGTGGGCCTTCGCGGTGGATGCGCTGCGATTATCCACCCTACTTGATTTTCCATCCGTAGGTTGGGTTAGGCGACAGCCTAACCCAACACGTTGGCCTCTGATTCTGGGGTATGCATTATCGCGCTAACCCTCCACGCTGTTATCTAACCACGTAACCTATGACCAACTCCCCCTACACCGTCCTCTTCAGCGCTGGCGAAGCCTCTGGCGACCAACACGCTGCGCATATGTTCCAAGAACTTCAAGCCTTGTGCCCAAGCATCAAAGGCATCGGCATGGGCAGTAGCAAAATGCGCCAAGCTGGTATTGATATTCGCTTTGACTCCGCCTCAATCGGTGTTATCGGGGTGATTGAAGTGTTGAAACACTACGGCGAAATCCGCAAAGCCCTCAAGCTGATGAAGCAGATTGTCGCTAAAGAAAAACCGGATTTATTGGTTTGCGTTGATTACAAGGAATTCAATCTCAAACTCGCGCAGTTTGCCAAACGCCAAAGCATCAAAGTGCTGTTCTACGTCAGTCCACAAGTCTGGGCATGGCGAGCAGGGCGGGTGGAAACCTACGGTAAAGCGATTGACATGATGGCGGTGATTTTTCCGTTTGAAACCGCCTATTACCAAGCCAAAAACGTCCCCGTGCGCTATGTCGGCCATCCCTCGGTCGATAAAGTCAAACCGTTACGCAGTCGTGATCAGGATTTGCTGTTATTTGGATTAGACAGCCAACGGCCTATCGTCGGTATCTTGCCCGGTAGTCGCGGTAACGAAATCAAACGCATGTTGCCGGTGATGCTACAAGCCGCGCAAAGTTTGGCTCTGCGCCATCCCAACTTACAATTTGTGTTGCCGCAAGCCGATTCGATTAGCGACGAAGTCTTGCAAAGTCATCTACAAAGCTGCCCGTTAGCGATCACAGTGGTTAAACAACAACCTTACGATGTGATTCAATGCTGTGATGCCATCATGACCACCTCCGGCACCGCTTCACTGGAAATCGCCTTGCTCGGTATCCCGATGGTCATCGCCTACCGCCTATCGCCGTTTACCTATTGGTTAGGCACCAAACTGGTCAAAATTCCTTTCATCGGCCTGCCTAACATTATTGCCGGCAAAAGCATTGTTAAAGAGCTGATTCAAGATGCGGTCAGCGCCGAGAGTTTGGCGGCAGAAATTGAGCGCTTGTTGGACGATACGGATTATCGACAAGCGTGTTTACAAGGGCTGGCGCAGGTTAAAACTGAACTGGGTGAGGGCGGGGGCTCGAAGAATATGGCGGATTTGGCGTTGGCGATGTTGAGTGGTCGTGTTGAGCGGAGTAATAAATGAAAAGCTTTGTTTTAGGTGGCGCTCGCTCTGGTAAAAGTGCCTATGCAGAAAAACTAGCCACCGATTCAGGATTGGAAGTGGTTTATATCGCCACCGCGCAAGTGTATGACGATGAGTTTGCTGAGCGAATTCAGCACCATCAACAACGTCGTCCCGCCGAATGGCAATTAGTTGAATCACCGTTTTTTTTAGCGCAAACCTTGCGTGAACAGGCCCGAGACCATCGTTTCTTGCTGGTGGATTGTTTGACCTTGTATCTGGCGCAATGGCTTTGTCCCGATTGCAATCCACCGCAGAATAAAAGCTGGCAGCAAGAACGTGAGGAGCTGTTGGCAAATTTGGCGAATTTACCCGGGCAGATTGCCTTAGTCAGCAATGAAGTGGGTTTGGGGATTGTGCCAATGGGGGAAATCAATCGCCGCTATCAAGATGAAGCCGGGCGTTTAAATCAAGCGGTTGCTGCTGTTTGTGATCAAGCGCTGTTTATGGCAGCGGGGTTGCCTTTAAAGCTGAAAGGCTAGTGATGTCTAAAGCACCTTTTCCTGCCTTGATGATTCAAGGTACAACTTCCGATGCCGGTAAAAGCACTTTGGTTACTGCTTTGTGTCGTTACTATCAGCGCCAAGGGGTGGCGGTAGCGCCGTTTAAGCCACAAAATATGGCATTGAATAGTGCGGTCACCATTGATGGTGGTGAAATTGGTCGTGCTCAGGCGGTGCAAGCTGCCGCCTGTGGTTTGCCGTCACATAGCGATATGAATCCGGTGTTGCTAAAACCGAATAGCGATACCACCGCGCAAGTGATTATTCATGGCAAGGTGTTGCAAAACCAATCAGCACAGCAATATCACGATTACAAACAAGTCGCTAAGCAAGCGGTATTGGATTCGTGGCAACGCTTGGGGCTGCAATATCAAATGCGGTTGGTGGAAGGGGCTGGCAGTCCGGCGGAAATTAATCTGCGCCAAGGTGATATTGCCAATATGGGTTTTGCCGAAGCGGTGGATTGTCCGGTGATTTTAATTGCCGATATTGATCGCGGTGGTGTATTTGCTCATTTAGTGGGTACTTTGGATTTATTGTCTGCCAGCGAACAGCAACGCGTGGTTGGTTTTGTCATCAATCGCTTTCGTGGTGATATTGCTTTACTCAAGTCTGGTTTAGATTGGTTGGAAGCCAGAACCGGTAAGCCGGTATTAGCGGTTTTGCCGTATTTGCATGATTTATATTTAGAAGCCGAAGACGCTTTATCCACTCGCCACGCCCAGCAAGCTGATGATGCGGTTTTTCATGTTGTGGTGCCGTATTTACCCAGTTTCAGCAATCACACCGACTTTGATCCTTTGCAACTGCATACTGGCGTTAAAGTCAGTTTTGCCAAAAGCCCTGATGAGATTGATGGTGCTGATTTAATCGTATTGCCAGGTAGTAAATCGGTAGTCACTGATTTGGCGCGATTAAGGGCGCAAGGTTGGGACTGTTTTATTCAACGCCATTTACGTTACGGCGGCAAATTGCTGGGGATTTGCGGTGGCTTTCAGATGTTGGGCGCGGCGATTCTCGATCCATTGGGCTTGGAAAGTGAAGTTGGTCGTGTCGAGGGTTTAAATTTATTAGCCATGGAAACCACGCTCCAGCCTGAAAAATGTTTACGGCAAAGCACCGGACATTTTTATCAGCAAACTACCGCTGTCAGTGGTTATCAAATTCATTTAGGTGTCAGTCACGGCCCAGCTTTGCAGCGGCCTTTATTGCTATTGGATGATGGCACAGATGGGGCGATGTCAGACGATCAACAAATTGCCGGTACCTATTTACATGGTTTATTTGATTTGCCGGAAGCCTGTAATGCTTTGTTGGCTTGGGCGGGATATAAACAACATCAGGCGGTGGATTTTAATGCCTTGCGCGAAGCGGGGATTGATCGTTTGGCGGATATGTTGGAGGCTGATTTTGATTTTCAACGGTTGGAAGCTTTGTTGCAAAAATGACTTAGTCTTTTGTTTGAGCATCACCCCAACCATTTTCATAAACCAAATCTTCAATCTTTTCTCTAGTTGCCCAGCCTTCGGTTTCCAGCATTGGTCGTGGGTAAAATTCATCGACATAACCAATGCATAAAATCGCAATCGGTTTGGCATCGCTGGGCATATTGAGTAATTTGGCTAATGGTTGTGGCTCAAATAACGAAACCCAGCCAACGCCTAAACCTTCGGCGCGAGCCGCCAGCCATAGATTTTGAATTGCACAAGCGGCTGAGGCTAAATCCATTTCCGGTAAGGTGCGGCGGCCAAACAGATACTTGTCACGGTCGTTCATCAGTGAAACGACCAATAATTCGCCGCATTCGCGGATACCTTCCACTTTCAAACGCATAAACTCATCTTCACGTTCGGCTAAAGCTTGGGCGGTGGCGATGCGTTCGGCTTCGACTAAATCGTGCATTTGCTGACGCAAGTGATGGTCGGTAATCCTGATAAATCGCCAAGGCTGCATAAAGCCGACACTAGGCGCGAAATGAGCGGCTTGTAATAAACGAGCCAGTATTTCAGCAGGCACAGGGTCAGGGCGAAAATGGCGCATGTCGCGTCGTTCGGCAATCACTCGATAAATGGCGTCTTTGTCTTGTTGATTAAAACTATTCATAGTTTAGCGATTGATGTAACCGACCTTGTGAACTGGGTCGTTGAATGTGAGTTGTGTCACGCTGCCGTAATCGAGTTGAAATTTAAACACTTCGCTTAAAGGCAGGTTCAACACTTGGGCCAGCAAGGCGCGAATCACACCGGCATGGGTAATAATCAAAATCGTATGGCCTTGATATTGGCTTTGTAGTTGGTCGATAAACGCTATCACTCGTTGTTGTAGCGCTAGGAAACTTTCACCGTTAGGCGGTGGTGTGTCGATATAAGTCAGGCTCCACGCGTCTAATTGTTGGCGCGGAATTGCCTCCCAAGCTTGCATTTCCCAGTCACCAAAATCTAATTCCATCAGCCGTGCATCAGTTTTTAGCACTGGTAATTGCAGCTGTTCAGCCAGTTTGGTGCAGCGCTGTAACGGGCTGCTAAAACTGATAATCGGCGAAACGTCGGCTAATTTACTGCGAACGATGTTTAAATCTTCCATAAAGCTGTCGCCAACATCCAGATCAGATTGCCCATAACAAATGCCGCTGGCTATTGCTGGTCGAGTGTGGCGGACTAAATAGAGCTGCATATCACGATGCCAAGGTAAAACGCCACTTCACATAATTGCTGCATAGCGCCTAAACAATCACCGGTATAGCCGCCGATTTGTTGAGCTAATTTACGGCTAAATCCCAGCCAAACGATTACCACCAAAATTAAGGCGGCGCTGTAATTGAGTGGTAATAAAGCTAACGGTGCCAAGCCGCAAAGATTGGCTATCAGCAATTCACTAGGGGTAATTTGTTGAGCCAGCGGTTTGGCTTTGCCGGTTTCTCGGACATAGTCTTGGCTGGCAATGATCCAGACAGCCGCTAAACGACTGATTGCGTGACCAGCGATTAGTGTGGCAGGAATTAAGGCGGTGTTGATTGCTATTAAGGCTTGGAATTTACCCAGCAAGATCATCACTAAAGCAATGGCACCGTAACTGCCGATGCGCGAATCTTTCATGATGTTGAGTATTTGCTCCTTGCTCCAGCCGCCGCCTAAACCATCAACGCTATCGGCCAAGCCGTCTTCGTGAAAAGC
>JBEGMT010000103.1:0-3096 GCA_041182925.1 Pseudomonadota bacterium
TCGGAAATGTATTTTAGGAAGATTAGGCCCAATACAACGTGTTTGTATTCGGCTGCGTCAATGTTTTTGCGTAGTTTGTCAGCCGCTTTCCAAAGCTGGGTTTCTAAGGGTTCTTCTTTGACTACTTTTGGTGCTCTCGCCATCCGTGTGTTCCGTATTCTGGTTAGGTTTTGAACTATACCACTATCCGGCGGTGTGAAAAAAGCACCGTTTCCTGACTATTTCCGGCGCAATTATCGGTAATGGCGGCTGGTAACCAAGCGTTTAATCCTAACAATTTGTAGATAAAAACCGTGTTATTTAACACAGTTATCAACACAAACCATTTGACAGTTTCGATTAGCTATTTGATTGTTACTCTCAAGCCAAATCCACCAACAAATATAAGCTAAGTCATTGATTTTTATTGCCATAAATTTAATGTCTAAAAGCTAAACAATCTAAGTCAACACCTGAAAAATTAAGTAGTTAGGTGCTCTAATCAGTTTCAATCCACAGAGTTATCCACAGTTTTTGTGGATAACTGCTTAAATCAAGGACTTAGCAGAATCAACGCGGATATTAACAACCATTCCTGATTAGCTATTTCGGCAAAAAAATTGTTTCCGCATGATTGCAATTTGCCACAATCAAATTAATTTCGACAACAAAGCCATTAAAAACAACAACATAATCAAACATTAACTGGCTTTTTGTCATAAAAGACCGGATAATTCCGGCCTTTTTTGCCAACTTGAAATTGATGGAATTCAAATTAACCACCACCGACGGCCACGCCCGTCGCGGCCAACTTAGCTTTGGACGCGGAATTGTCGAAACCCCGATTTTTATGCCGGTTGGCACTTACGGCACCGTCAAAGCCTTGACGCCCGAAGATTTGCTGGCAATGAATTCTCAAATCATTCTCGGCAATACCTTTCATTTAATGCTGCGCCCCGGCATGGATGTGATGAAAGCGCACGGTGATTTGCATGATTTTATGCGCTGGCAAAAACCGATTTTGACTGATTCTGGCGGTTTTCAAGTGTTTAGTCTGGGCGCATTACGCAAAATCACCGAACAAGGCGTGACCTTTAAATCGCCAGTCAATGGCAGCAAAATTTTCATGGGGCCGGAAGAATCGATGCAAGTTCAGCGCGATTTAGGCTCTGACATTGTAATGATTTTTGACGAATGCACGCCCTACCCTGCCACTTATCAACAAGCAGCCGACTCGATGCGTTTATCTTTACGCTGGGCAGAACGCAGCAAACGCGCCCACGAAGGCAATCCTTCGGCTTTGTTTGGTATCGTTCAAGGCGGCATGTATCCTGATTTACGCGAAGAATCGATTAACGGTTTAACCGCGATTGGTTTTGACGGCTATGCCATTGGCGGCCTGTCGGTTGGCGAACCCAAACATGAAATGATGGCGACTTTGGATGCGATTCATCAAAAAATGCCGGTTGATAAACCGCGTTATTTGATGGGGGTCGGTACGCCGGAAGATTTGGTCGAAGCGGTCAGACGCGGGATTGATATGTTCGATTGCGTGATGCCGACCCGCAATGCTCGTAACGGTCATTTATTCACCCGCTACGGGGTCATCAAAATCCGTAACCAGCAATACCAGTTCGACACCCGCCCGCTCGACGAAAGCTGCACTTGCTACACCTGCCGCAACTACTCACGCGCTTATTTGAAACATCTGGATAAATGCAAAGAAATGCTCGGCGCACGGCTCAACACTATCCACAACCTGCATTACTATTTGGAACTGATGCAAGGCTTGCGTGATGCGATTGCTGAACATCGTTTAGACGCTTTTGTCAGCGAGTTTTACGCCTTACGCGGTATGGCAAAACCCTAAATCGTGATCTACAGCTTTGCCCCAATTGCCGAAGCCAATGCCCGCTGCCTGATTCTAGGCAGCATTCCCGGCAAAGCTTCGCTGCAAGCCAAGCAATACTACGCTCACCCACGTAATCAATTTTGGCCATTGATGACGCAATTATTAGCGGGTGATTTGAACTGGGATTATCAGCAACGTTGCCAAATGCTGATTGAACACCGAATTGCTTTGTGGGACGTTTTGCAATCCTGCCGCCGCCATAGCAGTTTAGATGCCGATATTGAACCGGCATCGATGGTTAGCAATCCGTTTGTTGCGTTTTTTGCTGACCATCCGCAAATTGAAACGGTATTTTTTAATGGCGCAACCGCCGAGCAAAGTTTTAGACGCCAAGTGTTACCGAATTTAGAGCGAGAATTACGCTTGATAAAACTGCCTTCAACCAGCCCTGCTCATGCGGCAATGAATTTTGAGCAGAAACTTCAGCAATGGCGGGTCATTGTTGAGCCCGTTTAACCAATCCAAATTGTAAACCCCACAACAGCAAAACCAAGCCTATCAATCCGGCAAATACTGTTTCATCGCCCCATTTGGCATAAGGGGTTAAACCTGTCATTGGCACAATACTGTCGGTCAAAGTAGTGGTGGTAAACAACGGCGCTTGTTGGATGATGGAACCATCAGGGGCGACAAAGCCAGTGGTGCCGGTATTGGTGGCGCGAACTAAATAACGACCAGTTTCCAAAGCGCGCATTTGTGCCATTTGCATGTGTTGATGCGGCTGTGAGGTGTCGCCGAACCAAGCATCATTGGTGACGTTGACCAAGTATTCAGCATCCGTCAATTGCCTAGCGACCAGTTCACCGAAAGCATCTTCATAACAAATCGTCGTCACAAAATGATGGCCACCGGCAGTTAATAAAGGCTGTTTATCGCCGCCCGCCGTAAAGCTGCCTAAAGGAATTTGGATTAAGTCCAAAATCCAGCCCGATAACGGTTGTAGCGGCAGGTATTCGCCAAACGGTAGCAAATGGTTTTTGTGATACAGGGTTTGCATATCGCTTAAATTCAACACGCTATTGAAATATTGTTTACCCTCACCACTCGGCAAACTCACCACCAAATCAACGCCATGTTCACGGGCACTGGCGGCAAGTGGTTCGAGATAAAACTGTTTTACTTGCGACAAAAACGCTGGAATCGCGGTTTCTGGCCAGATGATGACTTGTGAATCCCAATGCTGTTCGGTTAACGATTGATAGAGC
>JBEGMT010000104.1:0-3191 GCA_041182925.1 Pseudomonadota bacterium
TGGATTGAGCGCGTTGATTTAGCATGTTGTTGTCGCTTTACGTTTAGGTATTTTGGTCGCAGTTACTTTTTTGATATTACCGAGCGTTTTGCTCTATAACAGCAGGATAATTCACATAAACTTGATACTTTTAAAACTACAACTTACTCGGGTATTAAGTATTTTTTTCTATAAAAATCAATAATATTGATAAAGCTCATATAGATAAAATGTCACGTTTAATGCGATGGTGGGTTAATCGGACAACATCCTATATACGCTGGCTTTAGATAGCTGGTATTTTCTCATCAATTCTTTAACAGTCATCCCAGCATGTTTATCTTGCTTTAGCGCTAAGGTCTGTTGTTCGGTCAGTTTTGATTTTGCGCCAAACTTAACGCCATTGTCTAACGCTTTTAATATACCGTCAGCTTGTCTTTCCTTTCTCAATTCAGTTTCAAATTCTGCAATTGCTCCCAGCATATTGAACATTAACTTTCCAGTTGGGGTTAAGGTATCAATGCTCTGATCAATTACTACCAGGTCAATTTTTCGCTGTTGTAGATCATGTGCGATTTTAGTTAAATCCATGACTGATCGGGCTAACCTATCCAATCGAGTGATGATGAGCTGATCACCTTCTCTCAGATAATTTAAGCATTCTTTTAAAGCAGTTCTCCCATTGGTCGATGTTGCAGATTTCTTTTCACTGAACACTTTTTCACAATGACTCAACTTATCAAGTTGAATTTCTAATGATTGTCCAGTTGAACTGACTCTAGCATAACCAACTTTGCTCATGATAAACGTCTCATATATTTTTAAAGTTTATAAGACTTAATAATAAGACATAATTTAAGACATGTCAAACCCGCATTCTACCGTTAGGTCAAAAGTGTCTTGGATTGTATACAATTTGAGACTTTATAAAATCGCTATGCAGTGTTCCCAACGGAATATAAACCCAGTTTAGACTGCCATATTTACATCCGTGTAATACAACAAAATGTATTTTATTAGTATAACGCTGGTGATGGATAGTTATCCGATAAGATCATTTAAGCTTTTGATAAAAAATTATTTTAATTTTTTTATAAGATGATCAAGGTCATTTAACATACGCTCAATTTCAGGTTCAGAAGTTGTGTTTATTGCACTAATCAAACCATTAGTTCCTTCTGGCCAAATATCACCTACGGAAAAGTGATAGTAATCGGTCTTATCGCTCGAAAACGCTCCATTGGTATCTTTACTGACCGACACCACTAAATCACCACTGACTGGTTTTAAATTTGAAGCCTTAATTTCAATTTTATCTAAACTATCATTAGTGCTTGCAACATTACAGGTTGAAGGAGTTTTAAACGTTGAACTGGTGAATGTTTTATCGCCTATGGTAATAATAGGGGGTGATATTTTATTCTCTTTGTTGACCAGACATAAATTGACACCACTTATTGTCAGAGTGGCGTCATTACTTGAGGGATCATATACAGTGCTAATATCCGCAATTCTTGGCTTGCTGTCATTACTATTGTCTTGTGCCATTGATAAAACCGGACATGATAACGCCAGTAAAAGTGAAGTCGCTATCAAGGTTGGCTGTAATATTATCCAACTCTGGGGCAAACTAATCGCTTGGCTCTTGGGTGGAACATCACCAAGATTAGTTGTTGTGTGGTGTTTCATTTATTCTCTCACCTTTTAAGTTCTGAAATGAGCTTTTTATTTTTCAGCTAAAAAAACTTACTTGAAAATAAGTAAATAAAACGGAAATACTTTTCTTTTTTTACAAATTATATCACTAGTGTCCGGTTTAATAATCGAACAAATCCAATTGGTTATAAGCTTCTGGGTCATTGCTTTTGTCTTGGCTAATTATAAGTGCCTGTTGTATTGGTATTTTCTCAAACAGCGTGACCGATAATATCTGTAGCAAAGTGTAAAGGGAAGCATTCAGATTGAGTTGCTTTTTAATAATTGCAACCAGTACATAAACCGAAACAGCAATCCAGATTTGGGATTTGACTGCATTTTCGGATGTGCCATAGAAATGTTTGATTCGTAAATGCTGTTTAATCCATTTGAAAAACAACTCAACTTGCCACCTATTTTTATAAAGTGCGCATATTGTGGGTGATGGGAGAATAAAATTATTGGTCAGAAATATCAGCGTTTTACCTGTTTCTGCATCGTTGAAACGAATTCGACGTAAGTGTTGCGGATAATCTTTCTTAGAGTAGAAACCATCAAGCGCAATGGTCTGATCACAGATAATGCCGATATTTCGGTCAGTATTGGTCGAATAAACGCGATGAGCATCCAAGTTCGACTTACATCGGGTGACAAAGAAAGCGCCGGATAAGTGCAAGACATATAACCTAGCAAAATCCACATAACCGCGGTCCATCACATAAATAGCACCGGGTTCAGGTATTAATAAATCAAGCGCTTTCACGTCATGCATTTTACCGTCTGAAATATGGATAAAGCTAGGAATGTTGCCACGTAAATCTAGCAAGGTATGCAATTTAATGGCGGCTTTTGTTGTGCGAAAGCTTGCCCACGGAAACACAGATAAGCAAAGATCAATGGTAGTTGAGTCCAAGGCGTAGACGGTATTGGTTAGATCGAGTCCTAAATCTTCGTTAGCGTAGAGTTTTCGGGCTTGATTAATTAATCGCTGAGCAAACTCGGCATATATGCGCCAATCCCGATTTGCATTGGCATCTGCTAAAGTCGATCTAGAGACCGACTCGCGAATGCCCATATGGTAAAGTTTATTTGCTTGGGCAGACATGCATGTTTCGATGTCGCGTAAACTTTCACGATAAGTGAGCTGGGCAAAAGCCAGAATTCGAAATTGTTCGGCACAACTAAGGGTCCTGATTCGGTAATCGCCCTCGTAACGTTTTACGATACGGTGAAATGTTTTCCAAGGCAAAAAATCCATGACTTGAGCAAACAAAGTTTTGCCAATATACATTGTGGTCTCCAACAGCTAAAAGCTGACAGACTGCCTCAATTATGGTTCCTTGTTCAAGTCAGGGACACGCTTTAATGGTCTAAAAGACTCTAAATATAAGGTCTTCAGAGCTTTTGAATGATTTTTAACCGGACACTAGTGGTACAAGATGTTACTGAACGAAAACTCATTGAACTGAAATTACAACGCCAAAGAAATTTTTATGAGGTACTTTCAAAAATCAATG
>JBEGMT010000105.1:0-4170 GCA_041182925.1 Pseudomonadota bacterium
GCATTAGCGGGTACGACAATATTGCAGCGTTTATCCAATGGAATTAATAGCTGAATCGTGGCTAAATCCTTTAGCTGATCGATTAAAGCCTGTAACATCAAGCTACCTTCGGCGGCTAAGGAATCAGGCAAAGTTTGATCGGCTATGCCGCCACCACAAATGTATTCAAAAACCAATAGTTTCAAAACGTTAAACTCCAATTATGCAAATCATTCCGGTTATTGATTTAAAAGATGGCTTGGTCGTTCATGCGATGCGTGGCGATAGAAGTCAGTATCAGGCAATTGATCAAAATTCGCTGATTACCGATAGTAGCGAGGCTGATGTGGTTATTGCTAATTTATTGAAACTAAAGGATTTTAAAAGCATTTATATTGCTGATCTGAATGCGATTTGTGGTTTGGGTAATCATAGCGTTTTGATTAACCAGTTATTAAGTCGTTACCCTGAAATTGAGTTTTGGATTGATGACGGTAGCGAATTGGCTAATTGTCAGACTTATCCGGCGGGTAATTACAAAACTGTGATTGGCACCGAATCGCAAAATCAACCAGTGAGGCAACTGGATGCGGATTTAATTTTATCCTTGGATTTTAAACAGGATCAAGCTGCAGGTCATGCTGATTGGTTTAACAGTAATCGGTTTTGGCCTAAGCAAATTCTTGTCATGACTTTAAATCGGGTTGGTAGCCAGTTGGGGCCTGATTTTGAAAAACTGATTGATTTACGCCGAAACCATCCTGATAAAACTATCATTGCCGCAGGCGGGATTCGTCATTTAGCGGATTTGCAGCAATTAAAACAATTGGGTATTGATGCGGTGTTAATTGCATCAGCGCTACACAATGGCAGATTAACAACTAGCGATCTTGCCGATTTTTAGGCAAAAAAATACCCCAGCAAGCTAGGGTATTTTCGACAACCGTCGTGGCTAAAACTTATACGTTGTTAGCAGCGAATGGGTGTTTTGCTTCTTTTTTAGCAGCAACAACTTCAGCAGCAGTTGGTGAACCCGCTACAGCGCGCTCGATAGCTTCTTTAGTTGCTTTGTAGTTGAATTCTTCGATTTTTGCATCGTCTTCAGCCAACCAGTGGATGAATACGCCAACTGAAATGAACAAATCATCAGCTTCGTCAGCAGGGATTGTGCCGTCTTCTACTGAATCAGCAACCGCCATAGCAACTGCACGTTGTGCTGGGCCAAACATTTGAACTGCTTGTTTTGCGCCTTTGATTGTTACTTTATTGAACAAGATAGTCGCTGGTTTAACCATCAAGTTAGGAGCAACAACAGCCAACAAAGTTGAGAAACCGTCTTTGTTGTTGGTCAAAGCGTTTGCAAATGCAGATTCAGCAGCTGAACCACGTGGACCAATGATCAAATCGATGTGAGCAATCTCGTTGCCATCGCCAACCAAAGATTCGCCAACGCGCAAGTTAGTAATTTTTGCCATTTTAATTATCCCCTTAAAGATAAAATTGAATGAAGATAGACAGCTAATGTCCACAGTTTTGTTTCTGGGTTTACACCCAAAACACTTTCAGCAACCGCAATTGCTAAATCAGTTTTTCCAAAAAAACCACCAACAATGTTGCGACAGTTAAGTCGGCAGTGGTTCCTGGATTAATTCTTTTTGTTTTAAACGCTTGATCAATGCGGTGAAGCATAGGCATCAACTCATCGAGTGTTTGAGCATTATTAAGCGCATCGCATAAGGCAGCTATTTCTGTTGCAATCCACTGTGAATATTGCGAACCGAATTTCCGTTCAATATGACTATCAGGAAATTTTGCTAGCAATTCAGCAAAAACACTTAGCACTGACCAATTACAATCGCCAGACAAAATAAAGCGATGATTATACTGTAAAACAGCGAAATCAAAAATATCTTTAAAGCCATTGCTATATTGCAAGGCAATTCGATCTTTAGGACTAGCAATTTGCATCGCTTCCAACAAAGTCACTTCAGGGGCTTGATTGACATCTTGCTGCTCGGATTTACCTAAACCACCCGGAGCAGCCAAACTTATTGCTTTAAAAGCCCATTCAGCATCTTGCAAGGTAGTATTTTCTAAAACATTGATTAACGAATCACGCAAACTTTGCCCAATTTGACGCTGCCAATAAGCTTGCATTAAGGGCGCTGCCAACAAAACAATCCCCAGATTAGTATTACAACCGACTGCCTCGCGAGTAGCTTTAACCGCATAGTAGATTTTTTCACCCAAGCTGTATGCTGGATTGGACACAGAATCTGCACTGACTGCAGCACTGCGTATAAAATCCTCAACCGTCATATCATGCGCCGGACTATAAACGCTGACATTACCTGGCTTAAATGCTTGTAATTCAATTTCACAAGCCCGTTGATAAGCCTCGATTAACGCTTGCTGGACACTCACTGCAGATACCTATCAACCAAGTCATTGGCCAAATAACTGGCCACATCAATATCACAAACGCTCTGCAAGCCTTTCCACGCTGGTACGCTGTTAACTTCAATCACCACATAGCCCCCCGCGTTATCTTGAATAATGTCGACACCGGCATAATCCATGTTCAAAGTGGCAGTGGCCTTTACCGCCAACTCACTCAATTCTGCGTTTAATCCAATCGCTTCACAGCTCGCACCGCGTGCGACATTGTTCAGCCAAGAAATACCACGCCGACGCATGGCCGCAACCGCTTTGCCATTAATCACAAACACCCGCATATCGGAATAACCATCACCAGCACATTCGACAAAACGCTGTAAATAATAAATGCCGCGACTACTGGTTAACCAAAATAAATCGGTGGATTTTTCAATCCGACGAATCCCCTCACCCTGCGAACCAAACAAAGGTTTGCTAATTAAAAAATGCCCTTGCTGCAATTGTTGCTCAGCAATCGCCAAAGCTGATTCTCTATCACGCAACATCCAAGTTAACGGCGTTGGTAAACCCGCTTGTTTTAACAAAAAACTGGTCATTCCCTTATCAACACTCGCTTCAATTGCTCGACCATCGTTATAGACAGGGACACCCAAAATTTTTAAGGCGTGTAAGACATCCAGATAAAACACCACCTCTTCCAACGAACCACCGGGTACACCTCGGATAAACACCGCATCTGGCAGCTGTTGTTCAAAGCCTGGAATAATAATCGGCAGTGCATCGCCTTCAACTTGCAAGCGACAGGCTGTCAGGGAAATATAGCTGGCGACACAAGCGCGCTTGGCAAAAGCTTGAGTTAACTGCTTGCCGTGCCAACCAGGATCGTCAGTAATAATGGCAATTCGACGCAATGGAATTCGTTTGAAAGAAGTAGACAGCTCACGCAGCATTAACACCGCGTGAGCGAAAAAAAGAATTATTTAGGCGCCAAAAGACAAATCTAATAAAGCATTATCCAATTTGCCAGCACGGAAACTTTTGCCTGATTCAACCGCAGTGACAATCACGCTGGCTGGGCTAAATAACATGGCATCAATTTTGAAGAAATCGTATTCATAGGCTTTAAAAATATCAGCAAACGGTTTGCCGTAATCTTTTGATGTCGAGCTAGGCAATTCATTAGCTAATTTCTCAGCCGCTTCATCGCTACCTTTAACAAATAAATGCACTTGGCCAGCAAATAAAATTGAGTCGTTAGTACGCCCCATGGCTTTTACAAAATTCGGATGCGGCGGGCAAACAGGCGCACTACCCGACCCATCAATAATGTTTTCTAATGGAAAATGTAAGGCATGCGCTTTATGTAAGGCCACTTCCAAAACCCGACCAACAACCTGTACACCACCCGCCAAACTACTGGTTGGTGTGACAATAATGGTCAATTTATCTGGATTAACACCACAGGCTGTGGCTACTTTTTCAACGATTTCAAGCGGTGGCAAAGCATCATTTTCAATTACCAATACCGTGCGCTCCGCGCTATCACGGTAACTAAGCTCGCCATACAACTCTTCAACAGCAATCACTTCATCATTTTTGACTTTAGTTGCCATTGCCCGTGCTGGCCCAGAACCCAACGCGTAATATTTAGCATGTGACAAACTCCAGCCGGCATATTGACTGCCCAAACAAGCCAAAACAGGATTGCTGGCATGAACATTAACGGTTAATGGCCAGTTATTGGTATAGCTGCTTTGTGACAAACTAACAGTACCCAAGCCACCCATACAAATT
>JBEGMT010000106.1:0-2973 GCA_041182925.1 Pseudomonadota bacterium
TAGCTGGATATAAACCAATCAAAGCTTGCGCCAAGGTCGATTTACCGCCGCCACTGGCACCAACTAGAGCAATTTTTTCACCGGCTTTTATCCGCAAATTGATGCCGTTCAAAACTGGCTCATCGTTATAACTGAAATGCAGATTTTTAACGCTAACTGAAACAGTTTTTTTATTTAAAAACGGATTGCGATGATGCGGATATTGCGGCTCACGTTGCAAAGTGGTGAGTTGATTAACCCGATTTAACGCCCCACGCGCGGCATAAAAAGCTTGTTGGATACTCAAAATTTCCTGCACCGGCGCCATCATGAACCATAAATAACCGAACACCGCCAACATTTCGCCAATGGTTAAATCCGAATACAACACCATGAGCATTGCGGTGGCGCGGAAAATGTCGAAACCAAACAAAAAGGTTAAGAAACTCATCCGTACCGCAGCATCACTTTTCCAGGCAAAAATCGTTGAATGATCTTTAACCGCTTGGGCGCTGTTGATGAGTTGTTGGCAATAATGTTGTTCTCGGTTACTGGCGCGAATCTGGTGAATGGCTTCTAAAGTTTCGCTGAGTGCTTGTTGGAAAACGCTATAAGCTTTGTTTTCGTTGATTTTTAAATCTTTTACTTTTGAGCCTATCGCTTTGGCTAGATAAATCACCACCGGATTTAAAACGATAATAAATAAGCCCAATTGCCAATTCATCCACAACAAAATCAGTGCCGTACCCAACACGGTGAAACAAGCGACAATCAGTTTGCTGATGGTGGAACCGATGAAGTTATCCAGGGTATCTAAATCGGTCACCATGTGCGCTGCCACGGTGCCACTGCCTAAGCTTTCGTATTCGGACATTGAGATGGTTTGCAACTGGCCAATCAAATCAGCACGGATCCTGAATACCACATCTTTAGCAATGGTCGAAAATTGACGAGTTTGAACAATGTTAAGTACCAAAGTCGCCAGTCTTAACAACAAACTCACCACCAATACACCACTAATGTAATAGATAGGCTGTTGCCATTCGATAGGTAGCCATGGATTAACGGTGTTTAAAACAATGCTCGGATGATTCAGCAACACTTCATCAACTAACAATGGCATCAATAACGGCACAGGAACACTGGCTGCAGTCGCCAAAAAGGCAATCAGATTTCCCAAAATCAGTTGTTTTTTATGTTTTAAGGCGATTTGAATAATGTATTGCCAAGAATATTTTATTTGGCTAATGGTGTGTTTTGTTTTCAAAGGGATAAGATGTATAAGATTAAGCTTTGTTTATTATAAAGCGGTTCAATTGTTTTTACTTTACGGCTGAGGCTACGCTATGCCACACAAATCAGTTAATAGATTATTCGTCCAATTAATCCTGTATAGCTTATTCAGTAGCAATAGTTTTGCTATTGAGGATGCCAGCCAAAACCGAATTGCACAACGTCAAGCATTTTTACAAGCCGAACGGTATATCAGCCAAAACCGCGAGGCTGATTATTTTGCCTTGGCCGCTAGTTTAAAAACCTACCCTCTCTATCCTTATCTACATTACCAATGGCTAAAAAATCATCTTGACGATCAAAATGGTATTGAGCTGTATTTAAGCGAATATGCCGACAGCCGTTACGCCCAACAGCTACACAGTAAGTGGTTGTTTAATCTTGGCAAACAACAACGTTGGGACGCTGTGCTTAGCCACCAATATCCTACCGACAATCCAGAAACACAGTGTTTGTTTGCCTTGGCACAGTTTCATAACAATCAATCAGTAGTGGCATTAAATCGTGCTAAGCGCCTATGGCTTCAAGCCGATCTTCATTCCGAACATTGCGATGCCTTATTCAGTTTATTGAAACAGTCGAGTAGTTTTGATAGCGATTTAGCTTGGCAAAAGTTCCAGTGGGCATTAAGCAAGAACAACCCGCAAGTAGCGACTCCATTATTAGATTTTTTATCTGACCAACAGCGTCCAATCGCTAACATTTGGCTAAAGCTTTATAAGCAACCGGAATTGGTTAAACAACATGGTGACTG
The DNA here is from genome assembly GCA_041182925.1 of Pseudomonadota bacterium. GTDB lineage: Bacteria > Pseudomonadota > Gammaproteobacteria > Methylococcales > Methylomonadaceae > Methylomonas. Next base: position 2,027 of record JBEGMT010000106.1, read on the forward strand.
GAAGCGTGAATCCGATCAAGCGGGACTGATGTTTGCTCAAACCATTCTGCGCTGGGCGGACAGCGATTTAACCGCTGCATTGGCGACATGGGATAGGGAGAAAAATACGATTAATATTGCTCCCGAAACCTTGATTGATACCGAAAATAACTTGGCCTTGGCTTTAGCCTTAAAAGGTGAAGCCGATGCTTATCAACGCTTGGCACAATTAAGCAAACCGAACCAAGCCAATCGAGAATGGCAAATTCGCGCCGCTTTGCGAGCACAAAATTGGTCGGCAGCCGATACCGCCCTAGCTGGATTGGATGATGAAACCAAGCATCAAGATAAATGGCAATATTGGCAGGCACGAGCGTGGCATGAATTAGGACAAAAACCGCAAGCTGTGCGTGTATTTCAACAATTAGCACAGCAACGCAGTTTTTACGGTTTTCTAGCGGCTGAAAAACTACAACAGCCGATTAACTTGGCCGACAATCCGATTCATGTTAGCGCCACGGAAATCGCACAATTAAAACAACAAGCTAATTTTCAGGTAGTTAGCGAATTTCTAGCCTTAGATAGACCACTAGAAGCTAAACGCCAATGGTGGTTTGCGACCACGCATTTGGATAAACACGACTTGGCAGTAGCGGCAAAACTGGCCGAACAATGGCAATGGCCAGCAATTGCGATTTTTACCAGCGCAAAAGCACAACAATGGAATGATATTAGTTTAAGGTTTCCATTAGTTTACGCCAATGAAATTGACTTACACGCTACCAAACACCAGGTCGATCCTGCATTAATTTTTGGTTTATTACGTCAAGAAAGTGCTTTTGATGAAAGCGCTGATTCTGTTGTCGGTGCCAAAGGCTTAATGCAATTGATGCCGAAAACCGCCAAGGAAATTGCCAGCGAGCTGAAACAGACTTGGCAAAACGATAGTCGATTATTCAACCCCAATT
>JBEGMT010000107.1:0-6726 GCA_041182925.1 Pseudomonadota bacterium
GTTTTTGTTATTCTGAATAAGCCAATGGTTATGATCTTGAAGGCGCTCTAAGATGCGGACGGCACGAGAAACCATGATTCCAGTTTTGAGCAAATATTTAGAGTTCGATTTCTATCAAGCCCAACGATGTTACCGGCATAACCTTTCATTAACCTTTCAAAGGCGTAAATCTTTTCATGAGAATTTTGTTGGTCGAAGATGAAACCGTATTGGGCGATGGCCTGTCATAGACTGTAATAGCTCAGACTTAATCTGAAAGTTACCGTTTTTGTAGGATATCCGTCAGATTAGATTCGGTTCAGATTTTATTAGTTTCGACTTGATCTGACATTCGGATTCTGGAAGCCAATACTCTGTATATTTGGCAACTCAGATGATGGATCTGGGTGGGGCTGAACGGACTAAAGTCTTAGATCCGACTAGGTTGAGAAAAAAATCCTACCTAGTTTAAAAAACCACTTCAACAATTTACGAACCTTGACTCGAATCTCTGTTATTAAAAAACTGATCCGGCCACTGGCGAGCAGCGTGTAACACAGCCAATATCTGTATTTGTTGCCCAGTGATGCGATACGGCAATATGTAGTGTGTTCCTGACAAAACCAATTCACGCGTTCCGTCAACTCGTCCAATCCTGCCAATATCGGGATTTTCTGTCAGTGCAATTGCTTTTTCTCTGATCAAGCTCAACAATCTTCGTGCAGCATTTCAATTTTCCTGAGCAATATAAGTAAAAATGTCACGCAGATTATCACGAGCTGGCTCGGTCCAAAGTAGCTTCATGTTTAGCCGTGTGCTTTTTGCTCTATCAGTGTATCCATCTCGCGCATAACAGCATCATGATCCAAAAGATCGCCTTTATCGGCGGCTGCAATACCTTTGGTAATTTTTTCAATTTGAACCGCATGAGTTGTTAGATATTCAGCCAAGGCCTGATTAACTAAGTAATTACGCGAACGATCTAAAGCGTCTGCCATAACGTCCAATCGATGAACAATTTCCGATTCTGCTCGCCTCTGTAGCCATAATTTTTACTCCAATTTTTGAGCAACTCAGCTGCAATCATAGCTCAGGACTGATCAAAATTACAGAAGATTACCTCGCAATTTCACCAACCATCATAAGGAACCACCCCATGTCTCGAAAATCAACCCAAACCAATGCCCTCTTGTTCTTCTGCGTTTTATCCGCCAGTGCCGTTTTACTGTCCAAGGCAGTGGTCTTGTTGAGCACTAACGTCTCCTGAGTTAACATCGTTTCACACCGGCTCTTTTTATTAAATCGGTGCTGATTTTTAATCAGGTGGGTCAGTTTTGCATTGCTGGTGACAACTTAATGCTAATGATTTTTAGGAACTCTATCGACAACAAAAATATAATCGCATCTGTGATGCCTTGATTAAACCAAGACTTACAGCGAATTGCCTAGGCGAATAGAGCCAGAGCTTTCTTAATGGTCGCCGACACTCCCCAAATTAACGGTAGCACTACATATAACCAAAATACGATCAAGGCTATTAGTGAGGTTGGTTTTTTGCTCATGCTTTACCTCCTTTTGGATAAACACCCTCTAACTCATCAAAGTCATCGTGTTTAAGATGATGTTTTTCATGGACTGGCTTAATCAGCCAATTACAGATAAAACCCAACACCAAAATCGCCGCCATGATGTACATAGTGACATTGTAGGCATCGGCTTTGGCTACGCCTTGAGCGAGTTGATATTCACGCAAATAATTGACTAACACTGGCCCCAAAACCCCAGCAGTTGCCCAGGCAGTTAATAAGCGTCCGTGAATACCACCGACATAACGAGTGCCAAAAATATCAGCCAAATAAGCTGGAATCGTCGAAAAACCACCGCCATACATGCTCATAATTAAAGCGTATAGCAACACAAACAAAGTTTTATTTCCGGCCATGCCCATGCTTGGTACTAATGAATACAACATCGCGCCCACAGCAAAAAAGATGTAATAGGTGTTTTTACGGCCTAAATAATCAGAAAACGATGACCACAGAAATCGGCCGCCCATATTGAATAAACTTAATAAGCCGACAAAGCCAGCTGCTGCCGCTGGCGTGACGGTGCCTTTGAACATTTCTTGAATCATCACCGAAGCCTGTCCCAACACGCCGATACCGGCGGTGACATTAAGACACAGTACCAACCACAATAAGTAAAACTGCGGGGTTTTTAAAGCTTGGTCAATATGGACATGGGCTTTGGTAATCATTTTATTGCTGACAGCCGGCGCGACCCAACCAGCCGGTTGCCAATTCTCTGGTGGGATACGAATCGTTAAAGCGCCAATCAACATCGACACAAAATACAGCGACCCCATCACCATAAAAGTTTCAACAACCCCGACTGAGGTTTCGGATTTGAAATACTCCATCAAGCCAACCGCTAACGGCGCACCGATCATCGCCCCACCGCCAAAGCCCATAATCGCCATACCGGTAGCCATGCCGCGACGGTCTGGAAACCATTTAATCAAAGTCGATACTGGCGACACATAGCCTAAACCCAAACCGATACCGCCCAACACACCGTAACCTAAATACACCAGCCAGATTTGATGCAAAGACACGCCCAACGCTGACAACCAAAAGCCACTGCCAAAACAGCAAGCAGCGACAAACATGGTCAAACGCGGTCCGACTTTTTCTAGCCATTTACCACCGAAGGCTGCCGATAGACCTAAAAATACGATAGCTAAACTGAAAATCCAGCCTAAAGTGGTCAGTTTCCAATCCTCTGGCACGGATTCGCTAATTCCGATAATCCGGGTTAATGGGTCATTAAAGACACTAAACGCATAAGCTTGACCTATGCAAAGATGCACTGCTAACGCCGATGGCGGCACCATCCATCGACTATAACCACTGTCTGCGGTTATATGACTTTTGCTAAAAAACGCCGACATCAAAAATCTCCCTAAAGTTTATCGGTAGGCTAAAAAAAATCGGCAACTATAGCATGGCATCGGCTTGTCTTTGCCAAGTCATTGTGCTGTTTTATACTGTCTCTATCCTTTTTTATTCGCTAATCTAAACATGAGCAAACCCAAAGTTTTAATCACTCGCCGCTGGCCACAATCGGTTGAAGATAAACTGCAACAACGGTATGACGTCAGCCTTAATCTTGACGATCATCCCTTGACTGCCGATGAATTTAAGGACGCTTTGCAAAATTACGATGCGGTTTGCCCTAGCGTTTGCGACAGCTTGCCAGCGGAGGTTTTAAATGTCGCTAATAAGCGTTGCAAGATTTTGGGTAATTTTGGCGTTGGTTATAACCATATCGACATCAATGCTGCCCAACAGCAAGGCTTGATTGTCACCAATACGCCGGGCGTGTTAACCCAAAGCACTGCTGATATTGCTATGACTTTATTGTTAATGTCGGCTAGACGCGGCGCAGAAGGCGATCGCCTAGTTCGTGCCAAACAATGGACCGGCTGGTGTCCTACCCACATGATGAGTAGCGATGTGACTGGTGCAACATTAGGCTTGATTGGCTTTGGCCGCATTGCACAAGCAATGGCTCGCAAAGCGCATCATGGGTTTGGCATGAAGATTTTGTATGTCAAACCAACGCCAGCCGATGCGTCGATTGTTAACGAATTACAGGCGGTGCGTTGTGAGAGCATTGAACAATTATTACCGCAATCTGATTATGTCTCGTTGCACTGCCCAGGCGGTGAGCAAACACGGCATTTAATCAATGCTAAACGATTGCAATTAATGAAACCGAGCGCGCATTTAATCAACACTGCACGAGGGGATGTGGTTGATAGCAAGGCATTAATTGCCTGTTTGCAAGCAAGACAAATTGCTGGAGCAGGCTTGGATGTTTATGAAGGCGAACCTAACATCAATCCTGATTTTTTAAGTTTGGATAATGTGACGCTATTACCGCATTTAGGTAGCGCAACGATCGCAACTCGTACCGCGATGGGTGAGAAAGTGTTAGCTAATTTGCAGGCTTTTTTTGCAGGGGAACCACTACCTGATCGAGTGGTTTAAGTTTAGAAGCGATTGCATTGGGGATTAACCCCAATGCAATGCTGTATAACAATAGCTTTATCGACTATTTGCCAACTGTTACTACTTTCAGAGAGTTAGTACCACCTTGATTACCGATTAAGTCACCTTTGGTAATAATCAATGAATCACCTTCGTTGACTAATAATCGCGAACGCAGTTTATCAATAACATACTGATTAACTTCGGCTTTATCCATTTTTTCATGTGAAAAATAAGTTGGGAATACACCACGATACAGAGTAACCCGACCCAAGGTTTTTTCATGACTGCTTAATGCGAAAATAGGAATTCCCGAACTAATCCGTGACATCCACAACGGTGTTGATCCTGATTCAGTCAATGATGCAATGCCGCTGATTTTAGTGTGGTTAGCCAAATACATCGCTGACATGGCAATCGCTTCGTCAATTTGACCAAAACTATCAGCCATACGATGCTCAGAAGTAATAACACTCGGTTGCTTTTCGGTTTCTAAACAAACACGAACCATGGCTTGTACAGTTTTAACCGGATGTTTACCTGATGCGGTTTCTGCAGAAAGCATAATGGCGTCAGTACCATCAACAATCGCATTGGCAACGTCAAAAACTTCAGCACGCGTTGGGATTGGGTTTTCAATCATGGATTCCATCATCTGTGTGGCTGTAATCACCGCACGATTCAATTCTCTGGAACGTTTGATTAACAATTTTTGTGCCGCTGGCAAATTGGCATCGCCAATTTCCACACCCAAATCACCACGAGCAACCATGATTGCATCAGAAGCCAAAATGATTTCATCAATCACTTCCATTGCTTCAGCACGTTCTACCTTAGCAACGATGCCAGCATAACAACCTTCTGCTTGCAACAATTCACGCGCTTCGTTCAAATCAGCCGCTGTACGAGGGAAAGAAATCGCCACATAGTCAGCTTGAATCACAGCAACAGTTTTGATGTCGAGTTTGTCTTTCTCAGTCAAAGCGGCTGCAGACAAACCACCGCCCAACAAGTTAATACCTTTGTTGTTGGACAAATCACCACCAACGACAACTTTAGTATTAACGCGAGTGTGATTTTCAACATTCACCACATCCAAAACCACACGACCATCATCAAGCAACAAACGTGTGCCAGGTTTAACTTCGCGTGCCAAAGGCTCATAGCTAATACCGACTTGAGTGTTATCGCCGTCTAATTTGCCTAAATTGATGTCCAAAGCAAAATCTTGACCTTCTTCTAGCCAAACTTTATTGTCTTTGAAACGCTCAATACGGATTTTTGGGCCTTGTAAGTCAGCCAAAATACCCACGCGACGACCGGTTTTTTTGCTCAAATCTCTCACACGGGTAGCGCGATCAATATGATCTTGTGCTGAACCGTGTGAAAAGTTTAAACGGACTACATCAATACCGGCCTCGAACAAATCTTCAAGTACACCAGGTTTATCCGTAGCTGGTCCTAGCGTAGCCAGGATTTTTGTTCTTCTTAGCTGCATGTAAATCCTTTATTTCGCGTTGTATAAAGCAACCGTTGTATCAAGCATACGGTTTGAGAAACCCCACTCGTTGTCGTACCAAGACAAGATTTTTACGAAGTTGCCACCAGTTACTTTGGTCAAACCTGCTTCATAAATTGAAGAGTGTGGGTTATGGTTGAAGTCTGAAGAAACTAATGGCTCATCGTTGATAGCCAAAATACCTTTCAAAGGACCAGCAGCAGCGGCTCTTAAAATACCGTCGATTTCTTCTTTAGTCGTATTTCTTGATGCTTGGAAGCACAAGTCAACGATAGATACATTGATAGTTGGAACGCGCATTGCGAAACCGTCCAATTTGCCTTTCATTTCTGGCAATACCAAACCTACTGCAGCCGCAGCACCGGTTTTGGTTGGGATCATAGATTGAGTCGCAGAACGAGCACGGTGTAAGTCACTGTGATAAACGTCAGTTAATACTTGATCGTTAGTGTATGAGTGGATAGTGGTCATCAAACCGTGATCAACACCGATAGAATCCATCAAAGGTTTAACTAAAGGTGCCAAGCAATTAGTGGTGCAAGATGCGTTAGAAATAACGGTATCAGATGCTTTCAAGCTAGTGTGGTTAACGCCATAAACGATAGTTGCATCAACATCAGCACCACCTGGCGCAGAGATAATTACTTTTTTAGCGCCGGCAGCAATGTGAGCTGAAGCTTTTTCTTTGCTGGTGAAGAAACCAGTACATTCATGAACAACGTCAACACCTAATTCAGCCCAAGGCAATTTAGCTGGATCTCTTTCTGCGAAAACGCGGATTTTGTCACCGTTGATAACGATGTAATCGCCGTCAACTGATACATCAAACGGGAATTTACCATGAACAGTATCGTATTTAGTTAAGTGCGCATTGGTTTTAGAATCGCCAAGGTCGTTGATCGCAACAACTTGAATTTCATTAGTGCGGCCTGATTCATACAAAGCACGCATTACATTGCGGCCGATACGTCCGTAACCATTGATTGCAACTTTAATTGCCATAGAGTTTTCTCCGGGATGAGTGTGAAAGACTTGCGTCAAGATGTGCCATAAACAGCATAAAATGGCGCAATTGTAGCAAAAACCGCCATACAGCGTCTAGCTTAACGCTAACGCTGAGCTTATTTGAAATCATTAAAACAATTAAAACTATCATCAAATTAAAACGGTTTAATG
>JBEGMT010000108.1:0-6876 GCA_041182925.1 Pseudomonadota bacterium
GATTAACAGACAGGAGTGTTCATGATAGTTCCGATTGATCCAGGTACAGTACAAGCAGTGTTAACTCAGATAAGGGGCGCAGTTTCCTCTGTTAAAGATAGTGCAAACAATTCTAATAACCTAGCTACAAACAAGGCTGATGGTACTGATTTTGCATCAGTGTTGAAAAAACAATTGGATGAAACCAACAAATTGCAAGTGCAGGCCAAGGAATTATCGAAAAAATTCACTTTGGGTGATGAGTCGGTTAATTTATCAGATGTGATGATGGCCTATCAAAAATCCTTGATTGCTACCCAAACCACAGTACAAATGCGTAATAAGTTAGTTACTGCTTATCACGACATTATGCAAATGCAAATTTAGACAACACGACTTAAAGTGTTGGTGGAGGCGTTGCCTTTTCGATCCGATACAACCAAGCGAGAAGCTCAGCAACCACCCGATATAGATTGGGTGGTATTTCTTTGTCCAAATCAACATCCATTAGCATAGCCACTAACTCTTTTGATTCATGGACGTAAACGCCATTTTCTTGAGCAAGCCTTATGATATTTTCAGCAATAAGGCCTTTGCCTGCAGCTACGACTTTAGGTGCTTGTTGACCAGCCGTATAGGCGAGGGCAACAGCTTGTTTAAATGCGTCATTACTACTTAAGTCGTTCATTGGTTATGAGCCGCAATCGACTCTAGAGTAATGCCAGCACTGGCGAGGGAATTGGATAATTCTTCAGAGTGAGCTTTTAAATTATGGCTTATTTCAGTGTTATTGGTGCTTATATCCAACTTGGCAATATCACCTTGCAAACGAATTCGTGCAGTGATCTCGCCCAAGTTTGGTAAAGCCAGTTTGATGGAGGTAAACCAAATCGGTTTCTGATCGCCATCTAGGGCTTGTTCAGGATTAGGGTTTTGCTCTTTACTAACATCCCATTCCATATTCTGGTCTGGCCAGATTGGCCCGAACCACATCAGATTTTTGTTCTCGAGCACCCCCAACTGCATAGGTATCATTGAATTGGGTAGCTCTGGATTGTTGAGCAAATTTTGCGGTTCTTGACGAATTTGTTCAATTGAACGTCCACCATCATTCCATTGTTTAAGATGCGATTCATAAAAAACCCCACTGTTTTCGATGGCTTGACGTAATTGAGTGGCTAACTCTTGGGTGTCTGGATTCGGTGTAGTGATGATAGGGGTTGTGCTTTGTATTGCACCCGGTTCAGGATTGCTTTCGAGAATCTTGGTTAGAAATAAGCCGGTAGCGCTTAAATCAATAGTATCTTGGCTATTGGCTAATAAATTGACCGAAAATGTTGGCTTATTGCCATCATTAGAAAGCAAGGTAAGTGCAATCTGATCGCCCACTTTATAACCACTAGGCAAAGGGATTCTTAGATTGCCACCGGTTTGATTGTTCACTGCGACGTTGACCAAGGCATTGCCGTCTTTGTTAATCGATATAACCTGAGCCATCAAAGTTTTACCGATGTTTATCTGGTCAAGTCTTAAATTATTATCCTGAGCAGCGTTGCCAATTAAGTTTGCAGAACCTACTGAAGCTGGGGGGGTAATAGGTTTGCTTATGCTGGGATTGATGGTGTTAACCATAGGCATTAAAGGCTTTTATAAGCTAGTTCAAGTTTTTTTTGAGTATGGGTATTCTCAATTTTAGCCGTTAAATCGTTCAGAGATGCATCAACATACTGATAGATTCTGTTAATCTGCATTTGTATTGACTGTATCAATTGAGATACTGTTTCTTGCTGATCTGAATTTAAGTTATTGGCTAAGGACTTGGTTTGCAGCCGCGATAATTCAAGGTTTAGTTGACTTTGAAATTGTAGATAACGATCCCAATCTGATTGTTCAGCTGCTGTTGTCATCTGTCCTGAAATACCCAAGATTTTTTCATAGCTAGCGATAATATCATAGCCGTTCATCTTAGGTAGTTATCGTTACAGATTGAGGTGTTTGAAGGCTATCTGGTTGAGTGTTCATGCCAATAGTAGTCCATGCGTCTTTGATATCAGATAGTAAACCATAAACCTCATCTAATAGCTCAGTTTGATTGTTTAAATGAGCAAGCATTAAGCGATTGAGCATATAGCTGTAAAGATCATCCAGATTTGTAGCAAGCTCTCCACCTTGTTCAAAGTTGAGACCTGCCCGTAATCCACTGTCGATTAATAAAGTCGCTTTAGAAATTGCTTCATTTTTCTCTAAAATTTCTTTATTGATCATATGCTGCTTGGCTTTAGTGATAGCAGCCAGAATTCCGTCAAACAATAAAGTAATCAATTGGTGAGGACTTGCAGTGCTAATACCCGTTTCAAAACCAACATTGGTATAGGCATTGATTGCATTTCTGTTATATCCAGCCATATTAACTGTCTCTATTTGTTTTTGCTGTTGTTGTTATTGTTGTTGGGTAAAGAGTTTAACTGTTGGGTTAAAGAAGTCGATGTCGTATTTAAGTTCGACATAATGCTATCTAATTTACTGAATTGATTTTGGTAATATTTCTGCAACTTTGTTAAACGATCTTGCATCTTGCTAATGTCATCATCAAGTTTTTTGATTGATGTGGTAATGCCGTCTGTGCGGGCAGTAATTAAACCATTAGTTGTTGTATAGGTGTTGAGGGTTTGACTCAACTTGCTGGCAACCCCTGAAGAGAAACTAATAGTACCTCGTGAACCAATATCGCCGCCAGTGACTTTGATACTTAAGCCCTCGCTATTATCACCGCTTGCACCAACCAAAGATTGACCACTTGCAATAGCGGTTTTGCCATTAATAGTGCCAGCTAAATTGGTACCAGTTGTCGCAACACCGCTGCCACCTAAAATCGATTCAGCACCATTGCCAGATAATGTAATGGTTGAATTATTACCAAAACGATTAGAGGTTATTTTAAGAATACCGTTAGCTACAGAGACGGTGACTGCAAAACCCAAATCGCTAAAACCTGAATAACCGTTAATTTTTGATTGAATTTCAGAGGCTAATGCCCCGACAGAAGCGTAGCTGCCAGATGCCAAATTAATGGTCGTGCTCACCCCATTAAGAGAAACTGCCAAACTGTCATTAACACCTGAATTAATAGTCAATCCGGGAGCGCTATTACCCGTTAATGTACCTTGGCTTGCTAACTGAGTAATGTTAACCGCGTATGTGCCAGTTTTAGTAGCATTAGTCGAGCTGTTAAAAATAATTTTACTGTCGGTAGTCGTTGCGGATGGTGCAAATAATTTGGCTATATCTTCAGGACTACTATCCAATGCAGTTTGCATCTTCGCAGCATCGATAGACAAGGTGCCGTCTTTTTGAAAGGTAATCCCTAGCTGGTTTAATGACACATATTTACCCGTTCCTTGAGGAACGGATGATGTCAAAATTGAGCGAATTTGATTTTTAATTGAGCGCAATGACGCCTCACCAAACAGCACAGCGCCTTTTTTTTGGGTTGTATCGTATTTGGTCTGAGTGTCTATAAATGCAATTAAATTATTGTATTGCTTGACTACTGTTTGCAATTTAGTGCTTAACGCAGAAGTGTCTTTAGTAATATAAATAGAGCTTGGATTGCCAGTATTGATTTTGTTAAGAGTTAATGAAACTCCTTCAATAGCGTCAGTAATGGTATTACTGGTTTTTGAAATCGAAATACCGTCAACTTTCAGGATGGCATTTTGTGCTTTACGTACTTGACTAAACGCTTGGCCAGCGTTTTGGCTAGGGTCATAATTTAAAAAATCAGACAGGCCTGTACTGCCAGCAGCTTGATTGCTGACAGAGATTTTCATGCTTTGAGTTTCACCGGTTTGAGTGTTAGTCACTACTAAGTGATAAGGCGTGTTACTACCATCATTAACAATCGAAGCCGTGACACCAATACCTGAGCTGTTAATCGCATTTCGAACCCCTACCAATGTATTGTTTGAAGAATCGATAGTAAGAGTCTTGACTGGGTTACCATTATTGCTGAATGTGGCATCGTGATACTTGCCATCACTGCTTAAAGTGCCGCCAGACACGCTACCAAAACTGAAACTGACTGTACCTGTACCAATCACAGTATCGACACTAGCCACACCTTGGCTAAACAGCTTTTGGCCCTGTGCCAATTGAGTGACTTCTACATTATAGAGGCCAGCTGTCGGGGTACCTGAAACACTGGATGAAATCGAAGCAGGGTCATTGCTGGAAACGCTAAAACTTTGAAAGTTCTGAGGTGAGCTTAAATCGGCAATCGCGGTTTGAAATGGGGACAGATTGGATTTGACTTGCGCGTAAGCGGTTAACTTGGAATTTAAATCGACTTTTTTGTTATTCAAAGAGTTAAGCGGTACCTGTTCCGCCTTCATGATACTTTGAACAAGTGCATTTGCATCCAGTCCAGAACCTACGCCAAGTGATGATAGTCCCATGATTGTTCTCTAAAAATTCAGTTATGCTTCAGTGCGCAAAATAATTCCTTGGGTATTATCCAAGGTTTTTCTTAGATGCAAGGTTAATTCAGCGGGAATTTGACGGATGATGTCTTTGGTTTCTGTATCAACCACTTTAATCAGCAATTCACCATCTTGTTTGTTAACTTCAAAATGCAAACCGACTTTTAACTCTTTCATAAAGTCATTCAGATGGTCAGTAATTTTTTCTAATTCTTGAACAGGAGGTGCCGCTTTTTCAGTAATGGATTTTATGGCGGGTGTATTGCCTACTGCGTTAATCTTCTCGGCCTTATCCTGTTGATTGGCATGATCAATCAATGGGTTGGTCACTGGTTTTGGTTTTGCACCGTTATCAATCGGTAAGGTAGCCATAAATGCTCCAATGCCTAAAGCAATGTTTCTAATAAGGATTCGGTCTAAATAAAGACAATGCCGCTTCAGCAAACACTAAAGCGGCATTGTTACATCATTAGCGCTTATTTAAGAAGTGACATGATGTTGTTTGGTAGTTGGTTTGCTTGTGCCAACATCGCAATACCTGCTTGTTGCAGGATTTGGTTACGTGCCAATTTAGCAGTTTCTGACGCATAGTCAGTGTCTACGATATGGCTTTTCGCGTTAGTCAAGCTTTCGGTTGATGCAGTCAATACTGAAACTACCGCTGACAAACGGTTTTGAGTCGCACCCTGTTGAATCTGACCAACGTGAACTTGTTGGATAGCGGCGTCAAGTTTTTGAATCGCATCCATTGAGTCAGATTGAGTTAAGATGTTAACCCCACTAGAGTTGCCGTAAATTGACGCTTCAGAAGCAGCAGCCATTGAATTTGCTTGAGTAACAGCGCGTAGGTTTGCAGCATCAGGGTTAGCTACAGTTGCGGTTCCTGTTTCAGTACCTGAGGTGTAAACTACTTGACCGGCATTCAGTACAGTACCTGCTGTCAAAGCATTGCCACCAGCGTCTTTATAAGTAGTGTTACCAGTTGCAATTGTTATGCTTTTGCCATCTGCAACTTGCCAAGCCCAGTTGCCGCCCACTTTAACTTGTAAGTCAGCAGTAGCGGTTGAAACTGATGTTGTGGTAGTTCCACCGTATTCAATCACTGACCAAATTTGTGCGCCCACATTGAGGTCATTCCAAGTGCCGCCACCCCACAAGTGAACACCGTCTTCATTGCCCAAGTTATTAGGTTCGCCACCAGCAAAGTTTTTGTAAGTTAATTCACCAGTTTCTGGAGCGCCAGAAGTTGATTCATAAACAAAAGAGCCTTCTTTAGTTTCGTCATTACCGTTGATCCATGTCCAAGCACCACCGGTTTTGTTGTAAACGAAAGTGTTTTCAGTCGCATCAGTAATAGTTGCCAGATAACCTTTTTGGTCATCGAAAGTAGACGCAGCAGCGCCAGTTGTAGCAGCAGCAAGAGTTTTACCAGTTGTTACAAGCTCGTAAACGTGACCATTGCTTTCGTTGAAGAATAGTTTTTCTCTTCTGTCTGCAGAAACTTTAGCTAAAGCTTTATCAAATTCAGCTCTGGTCCAAGTGACTTTGCTTTTAATAGTTGATTTATCAGTTGCTGAAACAGCAGTGACTTTGCTCAAGTCCATACCTTTTACTTCGATCTTGTCGTAGAAAGAAGTACCAGCGCCGGCTTGAACTGTAAAAGAACGACCGCTTAATGCGTCCATACCGTTGAAGAAAGTATTGTTGCGAATACGATCATTTTCTTGTTGAAGTTGATAAAACTCGGTGTTCAACAATTCTCTTTCTGATTGACCGTTTACACCGTTAGCAGATTGAACCGCTAATTCACGCATACGTTGTAAGTTGTCAGCAATTTGGTTTAAAGCGCCTTCAGCATATTGTGAGTAGCTGATTGCGTCATTGGTGTTACGTACGCCAACAGTTTGACCTCTGATCGCTGATTCCATACGGTTAGCAATCGCTGAACCAGATGCATCGTCTGCTGCGCTGTTAACGCGTAAACCAGTAGATAAACGTTTGATAGATTGTGCTAAGGCGCTTTGAGATTTGTTCAGGTTGTTCTGAGTATTCAAAGACACCATATTGGTGTTAATAAATGAAGACATAATTTTCTCCTCGTTAAAATTGGATTGGCACTTGCTACACCGTCATGTTCAATAACGATGTTGAAATTATTAACGGAGCAGTTTTTTAAAACTTTAGAAATTTGTAAAAAAAAATTAGTTTTAAATCAATTGCCGCAGCAAACAAGCGGAAGATCGAAGCATTTTGATTCGAGTCAGCACTAAATTTGATTTTAAATAGGAGGGGGAGAGGGATGCTGCCATTAAGTTAAGGAAATAGGCAGAATGTAGGGTCGAATTTATTCGACCTGTGGGCCTTGACTAGAGTGGGGCAGAGGGAGGATAAGACGGCGTCTTTTGACGCCGTCTTATAT
>JBEGMT010000109.1:0-3027 GCA_041182925.1 Pseudomonadota bacterium
GTTCAAACGGGATTAGCCAAATCGCCGCATATAAATAATCGTAATCGGCGGCGCTGAAAAAACCACCGGCTTCTTGTAAATAACTGTTCAAGATAATTTCGCAGCGGGCTAAATCAAATTGATTGCTGTCAGTTAAGTGGCAGCAAGAGCGCAGGCAATCGCCAATGTCGTAATGCACCAAACCGGGTTTTACCGTATCCAGATCAATCAAGCTGATGATGGTTTGGCTGTCAGGTTGGAATAAAAAATTGTTCAGTTTCGGGTCGCCGTGTATCACCCGTTCGACTAATTCACCACGCTGTTTGGCGTCTTCTAAAATCGACAGTTGGTCGGCGTGGCCGGCGATAAAGTCACGACAAAATCTAAAGTCATGGTCATTTTCAACACTGAGTGGTTGATTGATGATGGCTTGATATTGCTGAAAATACTGTGGGGTAATGTGAAAGCCGGGCAGGGTGTCGAGTAGGCGCTCGGTGGTTAAGTTGCTGCATAAGCGATGAAAATGCGCTAAAGCAAAACCTACTTGCGCGGCTTCGTCGTCGTTGCTGAGTTGTTCGCGGCTTTCAGCGGGGCTGATCAGTTCGAGGCCGCGCCAGATTTGTTGTTGGCTGTCGCGATAAAAGGCTTGCTGGGTATTGGTCAACAAGACCGCGGGAAATTGCAATTTTGAAGCTTGTTGTGCCAGATGTTGGCTAAGTTGTTGCAGGTTTGCCATCACTTGCGCTGGGGCGGGGAAAACCTGTTGATTGATGCGCTGTAACACAAACGACTGGCCGCTGTTGCTGACCAGAAAGGTGTCATTGATTAAGCCATTGCCGAGCGGCTCAATGCTGAGAATAGTTTGCTGTTTGGCGAATTGCTCGGCAATTGTGTGTAATTCGGCTGTCATTAGACGCTGAGTTGTTGCTGTAACAAACGTAGGGCTTGGCCGCGATGACTTAAAGCGTTTTTTTGTTCTGCTGTTAGTTGTGCCGAGCTGCATTGATGTTCAGCGACCCAAAATACCGGATCATAACCAAAGCCATTTTCGCCAACCGCATGATCAAGAATCAGACCTTCCCAAACGCCTTGGGCAATGATCGGAGTTGGGTCATTGGCGTGACGCAAATACACCATCACGCAAATAAACCGCGCTGTGCATTGTGCGAATGGCACACCTTGTAATTCAACTAACAGTTTTTGCAAATTCGCTTGGTCGCTGGCGCCAACACCGGCATAACGGGCCGAAATCACGCCCGGTGCACCGTTTAGCGCATCAACGACTAAGCCGGAGTCATCAGCAATTGCTGGGCGCTGACAATGTAAAGCAGCGTTGCGTGCTTTGATAATGGCGTTTTCGACAAAGGTGGAGCCGGTTTCTTCGGGCTCGACGACATTGAATTGCGATTGCGGCAAGATTTTGTCGTTTTGCAGAATCGCTTGAATCTCGCGGATTTTGCCAAGATTGCCGCTGGCTAAAACAATTTCACTCATGCTAAGGCTTGTTTGGCTTCGATTAAGGCTTGTTGTTGTTTTTCGATTAACTGATTAATGCCGTGTTCAGCCAGTGCCAACATAGCGTTCAGCTCGTCTTTTCTAAAGGCATGACCTTCGGCGGTGCCTTGGATTTCAATAAAAGCACCGGCTTCATTCATCACCACGTTCATATCAGTTTCGGCGCGGCTGTCTTCGGCATAATCCAAATCCAGCACCGGAACGCCTTCAAAAATTCCCACCGATACAGAGCCAACATGGCCGTGTAGTGGGTTGGTTTTGATTTTTTTGGCTTTCAGTAATTGCTCAACCGCCAAACTTAACGCAACAAAGCCGCCGGTAATTGAAGCGGTGCGGGTACCGCCATCGGCTTGGATGACGTCACAGTCAATAGTGATGGTGTTTTCGCCTAAGGCTTTTAAATCAATTGCTGCCCGTAGTGAGCGGCCAATCAAGCGTTGAATTTCCAAAGTGCGGCCACCTTGTTTACCGCGACCGGCTTCTCTGTCCATTCGGCTGTGCGTTGAGCGTGGCAACATACCGTATTCGGCAGTCACCCAGCCTTCACCTTTGCCTTTTAAAAAACGCGGCACGTTGTTATCAACGCTGGCGGTACATAAAACCCGAGTGTCGCCAAATTCGACTAAAACCGAGCCTTCGGCGTGTTTGGTGTAATGGCAGGTAAAGCGAATTTCACGCAGTTGATCGGGATTACGGCCGCTTGGTCTCATTGATGCTCTCGTCTTAATAAAAAATTCCGGCATTATACGGGCTTTGCACAGGGATTCGGAATTGATGAGGTTGGGATTGCTTGCGACTGTTAATTAAAAGGCATCAACTTCAACGAATCTGTAGGTGATAAAACTTGAAGATTGATAAGCAGTAAATCATTCGCTAGTACCAGTAAATCTTGATCACCAGTAATTAACCACGGTGTTTTAGCTGTTAATGCAGTATGAATAAACTTGTCATCGTCTGGGTCACGGGAAAATGCTTGCTGTTCAATCTCTTTAGGTACAGTAACCCAATAAGCAATTGCCGCAACATCGTGTAGTAATTGTTTGCGGTGATCTATTGAAATGTAGCGATCAAACTTAGGGCGATATAAGCGTTCTTGTAATTCGGCAAAGGTCGTTGACGAGAAAACCGGTTGGCCTTTTTCTAGTAATGCTTGAAGCAATAGTGCCGGTGATCCGGTTTTACTTAAAAAACCACTAATCCAGACATTGGTATCAATAACCGCGAGCAAACGCTGAGATTTAGCTTTCATCAGCTAGTAATTGCTCAAGGATTTCGGGAGTTAAACCTGCTTGTTCAGCGGCTGTAGTGGTTTGATCAATGGTGTTTTTTAAGCGGTCTGCGTAAAAAGCACGCATAGCATCGTAATCTCTAGCGCTAACCATCACACCAACAACTCTGTCATGTCTGGTTACACAAACAGGTTCACGTTGAGCAAGGTCTAAGAATTCACCGAAGTGGGTTTTGGCTTCGTTTGCAGAAAGTGTTTGCATGTCCGATCTCCGGTATTTAATTTTTAATCAATTTAATCAAATC
>JBEGMT010000110.1:0-4127 GCA_041182925.1 Pseudomonadota bacterium
ATGCAAATTACCCATTCCGTAATCGATAACAACAACTGATGACATAAACGCTAGGTGATTAAAATTATAAACTGCCTTTGGTAGACGGCATAATGCCAGCCATACGGCTATCATGGCTAATCGCCATTCGTACCGCGCGGCCAAAGGCTTTAAACACCGTTTCAGCAATATGATGGGCATTGCCAGCTTTGAGATTATCAATATGCAAGGTCACACCCGCATGATTGACAAAGCCTTGGAAAAATTCACGGAACAAATCCACATCAAAACTGCCAATCATGCCGCGATTAAAGCTGACGTCATAGAACAAACCGGGGCGACCGGAGAAATCGATAGTGACGCGTGACAAGGATTCATCCAAAGGCACATAGGCATGACCATAGCGGTAAATGCCTTTTTTGTCAGCCAAAGCTTTAGCAAAGGCTTGGCCTAAAGTGATGCCAATATCTTCAACGCTGTGATGAGCATCGATGTGTAAATCACCATGAGAAACAATCTCCATGTCGATCATGCCGTGTCTGGCGACTTGATCCAACATGTGATCGAGAAACGGCAAGCCAGTGTTAAAACTGGCGGTGCCTTGACCATCTAAATTGATGGTGACTTTTACTTGGGTTTCGAGCGTATTGCGCTCAACCTGTGCTGTGCGTGGGTTCATGCTGGTTGCAGATAGGTTATTTGCGGCCTAGTTTACGTGATTGTCTTGTTTACGCCAAACTCTTGCTGGCAATTTCGTAGACATCCTTGGACAAATCCTCGGTATCGACGATGCGTTGCAATTGCTGTTTCATTAACAATTGCCGCGCCACATCGTAACGTCGCCATTGCGCCAATCCAGTCACCATCCGCGATGCAATTTGTGGATTCAGGCTGTTCAGCACTAAAACTTGGTCAGCTAAGAAACGATAACCATCACCGGATTTAGCATGAAAATGCAAAGGATTGGCTTGCGTAAATGCACCCACCAAAGCGCGAACCCGATTCGGGGTCTTCATATCAAAGGCTGGATGTTGCATCAAGGCTTGGACAGTAGCAAACGTGTTCGGCAAGCTGCTAGTGGCTTGTAGCGCAAACCATTTATCAATCACCAAGGCTTCTTGTTGCCATTGTTGATAGAAACTATCCAAAGCTTGGGCTTTAGCCGGATGATGACTATTGACCATCACCGACAAAGCCGCCATTTGGTCGGTCATATTGCCAGCACTTTCAAACTGTTGGCTGGCTAATTGATAGTTTTCTGCGGTTTCCAAGCTTAATAAGTAACTTAAACAAGTATTTTTCAAACGCCGTCTGCCCACCGCTTCTGCTGTAAAACAGCCTGATTCATCACGATGATGCTGTGTATAACTGTTTAAATTCCGCTTGCAGTTGCGCTGCCAAGGTTTTTCTAACAAATTGCCGTGCTTGATAAATCGCATCGACATCAATTACTGCCATTTGCCCTGATAAATAACTTTCTTCTGGCAAAGTCAGCAACAAGGCTTGGTAAGACAAATCGCTAGTTTCGCTGTTAACGATGCTGCGATAAGCCTCAACCACCACCGTCTCCAAAGTCAAAGCACGCTGATTTTGTAAATCATCAATCAGCTTGAAAATCACTTGGCTGGCTAATTGCTGCCCTGCTTCCCAACGACTAAAAGTATCGCTGTCGTGGCGTAGCAAGAACGCCAATTCATCGAAACTGCGTTGAATTTTCAAACTCACTGGCGCAGAAAAACCGCGCAACAACGACACCACCGGCTGTTGTGGCAAATTTTCAAAAATGAAACTTTGCTCAGCTTCGGTGACATCCAAAGTCACTTCTTGACTACGTTGACCATTAAGCACAATCTCAGCCGCCGAACCATCAGCGGCCAATAAGCCCAATTTCACCGGAATATGCATCGGTAATTTTTGCGCTTGATTCGGGGTGGCTGGACAGCTTTGTTGAATGGTTAACTGCAAAGTTTGGCTGGCGGCATCGTATTTTTGACTGACGTTTAACACCGGCGTACCGGCTTGCGAGTACCACAATCTGAATTGTTTTAACTCGACACCATTGGCATCTTCCATTGCACAAACAAAATCTTCACAGGTGACCGCTTGCCCATCGTGACGGGCAAAATACAAATCACAGCCCTTACGAAAACCGTCTGCGCCCAGTAAAGTGTGTAGCATCCGCACCACTTCCGCGCCTTTTTCATAGACAGTCAGCGTGTAGAAGTTATTGATTTCAATATAGGCTTCGGGACGAATCGGATGCGCTAAAGGACCGGCATCTTCAGCAAATTGGCGAGTGCGTAAAGCATTGACGGCTTCAATTCGCTTCACCGCACGAGAAGTTCTATCGCCGCTGAACTCTTGGTCACGGAACACGGTAAAACCCTCTTTTAAACTTAACTGAAACCAATCGCGACAAGTGACGCGGTTGCCAGTCCAGTTATGGAAATATTCGTGACCGATTACACCTTCGATATGTTCATAATCACTGTCGGTAGCGGTATCAGGTCGCGCCAGCACAAACTTAGTGTTAAACACGTTCAAGCCCTTGTTTTCCATCGCGCCCATATTGAAATGGTCGACGGCAACAATCATGTACAAATCTAAATCGTACTCAAGGCCATAGGTTTGCTCATCCCACAGCATGGCGTTTTTCAGCGATTGCATGGCGTGGTCGCATTTATCGACGTTGTGTTGCTCGACAAAAATTTCCAAGGCAATTTGCCGACCGCTCATGGTGGTAAATTGATCAGCTACGCATTCCAACTGTCCCGCCACTAAAGCGAACAGATAGCAGGGCTTAGCGAACGGGTCTTCCCAGCTCACCCAATGGCGATTGTTATCTAAATCGCCTTGAGCAATTTTATTGCCATTCGACAGCAAGATAGGATATTGGCTTTTATCGGCGGTTAAAGTGGTTTTAAAACGGCTCATCACATCAGGACGATCTAAAAACCAAGTAATTTTGCGAAAACCTTGGGCTTCACATTGGGTACACAACATGCTGCTCGACAGGTACAAACCTTCCAGAGCGGTATTGGCTTTAGGATTGATGCGGTTTTCGATATTTAAAACAAACTCGCCATCTTGTGGCACTTGCTGAATCGTCAAGCTTTCTGCATCGAGCTGATAATCGCTGGCAGTTAGCGATTGACCATTCAAAGCGATGCTGACTAACTGTAATCCTTCGCCCATCAACACTAAAGGCGCATTTTCAACGCTAGTTTGTGGATTACGACGCAGGCTTAATTTAGAGCGCACCAATGTGTCTTGTTCGTCTAAATCAAATTCTAATTCAACCGTGTCGATTAAATAGTCAGGACAGGTATAGTCTTTTAAGTAAATAGTTTGCGGGCTTGCTTCGCGCATGATGTTTTTTAATCTGATGTAAAGTTATAGGATTTGGAAATTAGACTTTGTGTTGATAAGCAACCATAGCTAAAAGCCCCCAAGCCAGTAAAAAAGCCACTCCGCCCAGCGGCGTAATCATCCCCAGCCAGCTTACCTTGATTACCGCTAATAGATAGAGACTACCAGAAAACAGCACGATGCCGATGATTAGCAGTCTTGCCGCCCAATTAAGCAGTTTATGGGCTGGCAAAGCGGCAATAAGTACCAACAGTAAAGCGTGCCAGATATGGTAGTTAACAGCGGTTTTGTAAATATCCAACTCATAGTCAGACAAAGAATGCTTCAAACCATGTGCGCCGAATGCGCCCAAAGCCACAGCTAAAAATCCGGCAATCGCTGCCGAAAATAAAATATTGCGCTGCATTATTTCTCCAATAAACGCGGCATTAATTGCACTAAATTGCAGGGTTTGGTGCGGTAATCCAATTGCTCTTTAATCAAATTCTCCCACGCAGTGCGACAAGCGGAAGACGAACCAGGTAAACAAAAAATATAAGTAGCATTGGCAACCCCAGCAATGGCGCGCGATTGAATCGTCGAGGTTTTAATGTCTTGATAAGAAATCGCTCTAAAAACTTCACCAAAACCATCCAAAGTTTTATCCAATAACGGTAACACCGCTTCTGGCGTGCCATCACGACCTGTAACCCCTGTGCCGCCGGTGGTAAGAATTACATCCACCTCAGGATTGGCAATCCATTGACTGATAACAGCACGGATTTTATAAATGTTATCGA